>CAYUFI010000006.1:0-48061 GCA_964444175.1 uncultured Clostridiaceae bacterium
TCTCTTGGAAAAGAAAGGGTATAGAATATCTCTGATTGCGGGCTGGAATTTCGCATTTTCTCTATTGCCACGCCGGTCCGGAAAGTGTATGATACTACTTGCTATGGGGTAATGCGCCCTTTTTTGGGCAGCTTCATAGTCGTGGGAGAGGTGATTCTGACCTCAGATACACCACGCACAATCATAGGAGGAAAAGTATTGTGCCAGGAAAAGTGATGCGTACGATGAAAATCGTCGCGATGGGCGGCGAAGCCAGCCCTGCCAAGCTTGGACAGAAACTCGGACCTTACGGCATCGGCGGTAAGTTCTGCGTTCAGTTCAACGCTATGACGTCTGATCGTAAAGGGGATTTGGTCCCGTGCGATCTGACGATTTACGATGACCGTTCTTTCAACATCGTTTTAAGAACGACTCCGGTTACCTTCTTAATCAAGAAGTATGCCAAGATTGAAAAAGGTGCTTCCGACAAGAGCAAAGCTGCCGGAAAGATCACCCGCGCCGACGTCAAGGCGATTGCCGAGTACAAGATGCCGGATCTGACCGTCGATTCGCTCGAAGCGGCGGAACGTTCCATCGAAGGTACGGCCAAGTCCATGGGCGTCCAGATCGTCGACTAATTGAAGAGGAACGGAGATTGTCATCATGAAAAAGTTATCGAAGAAATATGCCGCTGCTCTTAAGGAAATCGACAAGAGCAAGAAGTATTCCGTCGCCGAAGCGGCGGAAGTGGTGAAGAAGACTTCTATCACGAAGTTCGATTCGCCGGTCCAGATCGTTTTCAAACTGAACCTCGACACCAAGCAGCCGGACCAGCAGCTCAGGGGAACCATTTCCCTGCCGCACGGCTCGGGCAAGAAGGTCACGGTTCTCGCGATCACGAACGCCAAACAGGAAGAAGCCAAGGAAGCGGGAGCCGATTTCGTCGGTGCCGCCGATATGCTTGAGAAGATCCAGAAGGAAAACTGGTTCGGATTCGACGTCATCGTCGCCACTCCGGACATGATGGGCCTTCTCGGCCGCATGGGCCGTATCTTAGGCCCGAAGGGCCTGATGCCGAACCCGAAGTCCGGCACGGTCTCTCCGAACATCGGCCAGGCCATCAAGGAAATCAAGAACGGCAAGATCACCTACCGTACGGACAAGGACGGCAACGTCCACGCGACGGTTGGTCTTACTTCCTTCTCGAAAGAAGATCTCGCAGACAACATCAACGCTGTCATCGCGACGATCAACAGAGTCCGTCCGAGCTCGGTCAAAGGCGCCTACATCAAGAACGCCGTTGTCCACACTTGCATGGGCCCGTCGGTCAAGCTGGACGTTCTTGCTTAATTCTTCCCAAGAATTAAGACGGGAAAGCGGAAAGTCAATCTGGTTCCGCCTTCCTGCAATACGTTTTGGTGAAACCAATATCCCGAAGACCACAGCGGCTGTAAGGCTTAATCATGCTGTCGAGGAATATCGTCAGGTTCACACGGTTCACAACATGAATTGAATGATCCTCATCCACTTGGATACGGATATTGTTATCACATAGATCTATAGATGGAGGTGTAAAATGAATCAGTCTATTCTCGAACAGAAGAAAGCTGAGGCTGCCCGCATTGAGGATGCTCTCCATACCGCTCAGTCGGTCGTCGTCGTTACCTATCATAACCTCGACGTCAAGACGATCAACGGTCTGAGAAAGAGCCTCAAGGAGAACGGGGGCAAGTTCGAAGTCGCCAAGAACACCATCATGAGAAGAGCTCTCGATGAGGATTCTGTCGGCGGTTTGGACTCCCTGCTCAAAGGGCCGAACGCCATCATCACCGGTTCGGAGGAAACCAAGATTCTCCCGATTATCCTGAAGTTCGTCAAGAAGAACAAGGATATGGAGATCAAAGGCGGAGTCATCGGTGGTGTCTACTGCGATCCTGACAAGATCAAGGCCCTTTCGGGCGTCAAGGACAAGGAAGCTGCTCTCAGCATGCTTGTCGGCGCTCTCTCGGCCCCGGTCACTCAGTTCGCCTGCGCGCTCAAAGCCTACGCGGACAGCCTGCCCAAACAGGCGGCCTAACCCGCGTCGAAGTCGTCCCGTCGTTTATCCGTTCGCTCTCTGTAGCGAAGCCACAAAAAACAATCTAAATGGAGGAAAATTAAATTTATGGCAAAGTTAGTTGCTGCTGATGTCATCGCTTCCTTAAAGGAAATGACCATCGCTGAAGTCATGGAAGTCGTCGATGCTATCGAGAAGGAATTCGGTGTTACCGCCGCCGCTCCGGTTGCCGCCGCTGCCGCCCCTGCTGAAGAAGGCGCTGCCGAGGCCGCTCCGAGCGAAGTCACCGTCACTCTGAAGTCCTTCGGCGCTTCGAAGGTCAAGGTCATCAAGGCCGTCCAGACCATCACCGGTCTCGGTCTGATGGATGCCAAGAAGCTCGTCGATGCCGTTCCGTCGGTCATCAAGGAAAAGATCTCTCCGGCCGAAGCCGCTGGATACAAGAAGACCCTTGAAGAAGCCGGCGCCGAAGTCGAAGTCAAGTAGTCGTTTCCCCTTTCTGCGGGAATTTCCAGCTTCTATAAAGCCTGGTAATCAGATCGCTCCAGAGGCCTTTTTGACCTCTGGAGCTCTATCTGTTTTATAGGATATCGGGCGGATTGAACCAGTTGGAAGTTGCTGTACGGCAACCTATAAGGCCGTGAGAAAAGGAAGAGACGGACCTTTTTATTTTTTAAAACACGTCTCAGATAGGAGAAATTCATGAAAACTTTCGAAGAAATTTTCCCGGAAGGAGTCAAGTACACCTACAACCACCGCGCCGACTTCTCGAAGATTTCCGGACAGCTCGAGCTTCCGTATCTCTGCGAGATTCAGACCGAATCCTTCAAATGGCTGATGGACAAGGGCATCGACGAGGTCTTAAGGGACTTCTTCCCGGTTTCGAGCGCCAACACCGGTGATCCGAACAACCAGATGACGCTCGATTACGTCTCGCTTTCCTGGGGCCAGCCGAAGCACGATTACTTCGAGTGCAAGACCCAGATGCTGACGTATTCCGTTCCGCTGAAGGTCAAGCTGAACCTCATGGTCGCCGGCCAGGGCGGTAACGAAGGGGAAATCTTCATGGGCGATTTCCCGATGATGACCGATTCGGGTACCTTTATCATCAACGGTGTCGAGAAGGTCGTCGAATCGCAGATCGTCCGTTCGTCGGGCGCCTACATGCACTGCGACGAAGTCGCCACTTCCGGCGAATATGTTTTCGGCACGGATATCATCCCGGCCCGCGGCACGTGGCTGGAATTCTTTACCGATGCCAAGAAGATGATGTTCGTCCGCATCGATAAGTCCAAGAAGGTCCCGGTCCTGACGCTCTTGCGCGCCATCGGCATCGTCCACGACACCGAGATCTACGATCTCTTCGGCAAGGAATGCGATTCTCTGAACCGCACCATGGAAAAGTATCCGGAACCGACCGGACTGAAGAACGATCTGGACATCTCGATCCAGGCCCTGAAGGAAATCTACGGCAAGCTCCGTCCGGGCGAACCGATCAACGACGACGATGTCGCCCGTCAGATCAAGAACCGCTTCTTCACGCACAAGGCCTACGATCTCGGTCCTGCCGGCCGTTACAAGGTCAATAAGAAGCTCGGCGTCTACGAGAGACTCGCCAAGCACCGGGTCGCCGAAGACCTGGTCGACTCCAACGGCGAAATCGTCATTGCCAAAGGCACCTACATCGATGCCGAGAAGGCGAAGGAACTCGAAGACGAGCTCTTCTTCGAAAACGGCGGCACGGCCGTCGATTCGAACGGCGTCCCGCTGAAGGACTCCTTCTCCTACAACCCGGATCTCGAGGAAACCAACAAGATCCACGTCGTCGACGTCTACAGCACCAACGACGACGATTCGAAGATCGAACGCATCGTCGGCGTCGACATGAACGTCAAGACCGAATACCTGACGCTCTCGGACATCGTCGCGGCGTTCTCCTATTTCTGCAACATCATCACCACTTTCGACCGCAACCGCGGCCTCTCCGATGTCGGCAATTTCGACGATATCGACCACCTCGGCAACCGCCGTATCCGCTCGGTCGGCGAACTGATCCAGAACCAGTTCCGCACCGGTCTTTCGAGAATGGAGCGTATCATCCAGGAAAAGATGTCGCTCGCCAAGGACCAGACCCCCACGCCGGAACAGCTCGTCAACATCAAGCCGCTCACCAGCTGCCTCAAGGAATTCTTCAACTCCTCGCAGCTCTCCCAGTTCATGGACCAGACGAACCCGCTGTCGGAAGTCTCCAACAAGCGCCGTATCTCCGCGCTCGGCCCGAACGGTCTGACCAGGGACCGCGCTTCCTTCGAAGTCCGCGATGTCCACTATTCGCACTATGGCCGTATCTGCCCGATCGAAACACCGGAAGGCCAGAACATCGGTCTGATCGGCAACCTGGCCACCTACGCCAAGATCAACCAGTACGGATTCATCGAAACCCCGTACCGCAAGGTCGTGAACCGCATCGTCACGGACGAGACGGTCTATTTCTCCGCGGACGACGAACGCAACCACGTCATCGCCCAGGCGAACTGCACCATCGATCCGAAGACCCACGAGATCCTCGACAAGAACGTCCTCGCCCGTAAGGACGGCGAGACCGTCATGGCCGACGCCAACGACGTCGACTACATCGACGTTTCCCCGAAGCAGATCGTTTCGGTCACGTCCGCCTGCATTCCGTTCTTACAGAACGACGACTCGACGCGCGCCCAGATGGGCGGCAACATGCAGCGTCAAGCTCTGCCGCTGCTCCGTCCGTCGGCTCCGTTCGTGGGCACCGGTCTCGAACACAAGATTGCGACCGACTCCGGCGCGGCGGTGACCGCCAAGGAAGACGGCGTCGTCACCTACGTCGATTCGACCCGCATCGAAGTCAAGGAAGGGCCGGACATGCATCCGGCGACCTACCGCCTGAAGAAGTTCATGCGCTCGAATCAGGGCACCTGCATCAACCAGACCCCGATCGTCCATAAGGGCGACAAGTTCAAGAAGCACGACATCCTGGCCGACGGCCCGTCCATGGACCACGGCGATCTGGCCTTGGGTCAGAACGTCATCATCGCGTTCACCACGTGGCACGGCTACAACTACGAGGATGCCGTCATCATGTCCGAACGTCTGGTCAAGGACGACGTCTATACGACTCTCCACATCGTCGAGTACGATGTCGACCGCCGCAAGACCAAGAACGGCAAGGAAGAGTTCACGGCCGATATTCCGAACATTTCCATGAAGATGAAGGCGCATCTCGACGCGCACGGCGTCGTCGTTCCGGGCGCGGAAGTCCGCGAAGGCGACATCCTGGTCGGCAAGACCTCCCCGAAGGGAGACACAGAGCCGACGATGGAAGAAAAGCTCCTTCAGTCGATTTTCAATTCGAAAGCCAAGGATCAGAAGGATACCTCCTTCCGCGTCCCGCACGGCGGAGGCGGCATCGTCCTCGAAGTCAAGCATCTGAGCCGCGCGAACAAGGACGAACTCCCGCCGAACGTTCTCGAGTCCTACCACGTCTTCGTCATCCAGAAGAGAAAGATCTCCGAAGGCGACAAGATGTCCGGACGCCACGGCAACAAGGGCGTCATTTCGAGAATCGTCCCGGTCGAGGATATGCCGTTCCTTCCGGACGGCACCCCGGTCGACATTCTGCTCAACCCGCTCGGCGTTCCGTCCCGTATGAACATCGGACAGATCCTCGAGGTCCATCTGGGCATGGCCTGCGCCAAGCTCGGCGGACTGAAGGTCTCCACTCCAGTCTTCGATGGTATGACCAACGAAGAAATCATGCGTATGATGGATGCCGCCGGCATGGATAAGGACGGCAAGACCATCCTGTATTCCGGCGAGACCGGCGAGCGTTTCGATTCGCGCATCAACGTCGGCGTCATGTACATGATCAAGCTCGTGCACATGGTCGACGACAAGCTGCACGCCCGCGCGACCGGACCGTATTCTTTGGTCACGCAGCAGCCTCTGGGCGGCAAGGCCCAGAAGGGCGGTCAGAGATTCGGTGAAATGGAAGTCTGGGCCCTCGAGGCCTACGGCGCTTCGCACGTTCTGCAGGAAATGCTTACGATCAAGTCCGACGATATGGTCGGCCGTAACGAAGCCTACGACGCGATTCTGAAGAACCGTCCGATTCCGAAGCCGAACATGCCGGAGTCCTTCCGCGTCCTCATCAAGGAACTCCAGTCGCTCGCCATCGATGTCCGTCTGTATCAGAAGACGGCCAACGGCGGCAACGAGGAAATCGATATTTCCTCGATCACTTCCGAATCCATCCAGAAGGCCAACCGCTTCAAGAAGGATATCGCCCGCTTAGGCGAGAACGCCGAAGGCGATAAGAAGGAAGGCGAGGGCGCTTCCGAAGCCAAGGAAGAGGAATCTTCCGAAGAAGAGGAACAGCAGGTTGACGAAGAAGACATCGCCTCCGAGGGTCTGCACGAAACGGACACCGTCGACGGCGATGACGGTGAATAAAAGGGAGGAATAAGAAAACATGTTCGATTTAAACAAACTCTCCGCTATTCAGGTAAAGCTGGCTTCCCCGGACACCATCCTCAAGTGGTCGAAGGGCGAGGTCGTCAATGCCGAAACGATCAATTACAGAACCCAGAAGCCGGAACCGGGAGGTCTTTTCTGCGAAAAGATCTTCGGTCCGACCAAGGATTATCAGTGCTTCTGCGGCAAATACAAGAAGCCGCGTTTCGCGGGCCGCGTCTGCGAGAAGTGCGGCGTCGAGGTGACGGTCAAGGCCGTCCGCCGCGAGCGCATGGGCCACATCACGCTGAATTCCCCGTGCACCCACATCTGGTATCTGAAAGGCACGCCTTCGCGCATCTCCGTCCTCTTGGACGTCCCGCCGAAGCAGGTCGAGGAAGTCGTCTACTATGCTTCCCACATCGTCCTGAACCCGGGCACGTCGAAGACTTTAAGCAAGGGAATGGTCCTCAATGAGAGGGATTCCCGCGAGAAGTTCATCGAAGTCATCCGCGACATCAACGATTCCGGCTTAATCGCCGATCAGGACGAGAAGGACCGCGGGCTGGCGATTCTCGAAAGACTGCAGAACCCGGAGATCCCGGTGGATTTCACGACCGCCGCGCACTTCATCTCCTTCCACACCGGAGCCGAATTCGGCTGGGGTGCGGAAGCGATCCAGCGCTTGCTGAAGGAAGTCGACCTCGACGCCGAATTCCGCAGCATCCAGGAAGAACTGAAGACCACGAATTCCCCGACGAACCAGAAGAGAATCAAGCTCCTCAAGAGACTCGAACTCGTCCAGGCCTTCCGCAATTCCGGCAACGACCCGGCGTGGATGGTCCTCACCATCCTTCCGGTCATGCCGCCGGATCTGCGTCCGATGCTGCCGCTCGACGGTGGCCGCTACGCGGCTTCCGATCTGAACGATCTGTACCGCCGCGTCATCAACCGCAACAACCGTCTCAAGAAGTTCATCGAACAGCACGCGCCTTCGGTGATCATGATCAACGAACGCCGTATGCTTCAGGAAGCCGTCGACGCTCTGATCGATAACGGCCGCAGAAGCAAGGCCGTCACGGGTCCGGGTAACCGCGTCCTGAAGTCTCTGAGCTCCCAGCTCAAGGGCAAGCAGGGCCGCTTCCGTCAGAACCTCTTAGGAAAGCGTGTCGACTATTCCGGCCGTTCGGTCATCGCCGTCGGTCCGACGCTCAACATGGACCAGTGCGGCATTCCGCGCGAAATGGCCATCCAGCTGTTCCGTCCGTTCATCGGCTCGTGGCTGATGGCGAAGCACATCGCCAACACCCGCAAGCAGGCCGACAGCATGATTGACGCCTACGACGAACCGGTTCTGAACTGCATCGAAGAAATCATCAAGTACCACCCGGTTCTGCTGAACCGCGCTCCGACGCTGCACCGTCTGGGCATCCAGGCGTTCCGTCCGATTCTCGTCGACGGCCGCGCCATCCGTCTGCATCCGCTCGTCTGCACCGGCTTCAACGCCGACTTCGACGGCGACCAGATGGCCGTCCACGTGCCGCTCACCAAGAAAGCACAGCAGGAAGCCGTCGATCTGATGATCGCCGACCACAACATCCTCGGTCCGAAGGACGGGAAGCCTATCTGCATCCCGACCCAGGACATGCTGTTAGGGAACTACTACATCACCCTCGAGAACGATATCAAGGGCATGCAGCAGCAGGCCCGCTACTACCGTTCGTTCAACGATGAGGAAGAAGCCGAAAAGTACGATCTCTACGCCCGCTGCGAAGGCAAGGTCTTCGCCACCAAGGACGAGGTCATGACGGCTTACCTCAATCACGAGATCCATCTGCAGAACCGCATCGCGATCCGCGCCTCGGCTCTGGGCAAGTCCTATTTCAATAAGGCCATGAACAAGGCTTACCTTGTCACGACCCCGGGCAAGATCATCTTCAACTCGATCTATCCGGCCGACTTCCCGTGGATCAACTCCGCGGACGACTGCAAGTTCCCGCACACTGGCAAGAAAGCCCCGTACGAAGAAGACGAGAATTATCTTCCGAAGGACTTCCTGCCGTACGGCACCGATATCAAGGAATACATCGCGGCCCAGCCGCTGAAGAAGCCGATCTCCAAGGACCAGATTACGTCCATCATCGGCGAACTCTGGTATCGTTACCATCTGCAGACCTCCAAGATTCTCGATAAGATGAAGAATCTCGGATACGACTATTCCACCATCTCGGGCATCACGGTCGCTTTAAGCGATATTTCCGCCGATACCCAGGACGGCTCCCCGTCTCCTCTGGCGAACAAGCAGCAGATCTTCGCCGACGCGGAGAAGGACGTCGAGAAGTACCGCGAACAGGCGGACGAAGGCGAACTCGACGAAGAAGAACGTTACAACAAGGTCGTCCAGCGCTGGGGCGCCGTGTCCGACCAGATCACTTCCGAAGTGAAGGCGTTAATCGCTCACGAAGTCCGCAACCCGGTCTTCATGATGTCCGCTTCCGGCGCCCGTGGTAAGACCACGAACTTCGTCCAGCTGATCGGCTTAAAAGGTCTGATGGCCAAGCCGGACGGCTCCGCCATCGAAATCCCGATTAAGTCCTGCTTCCGCGACGGTCTCTCCGTCTCGGAGTACTTCTTAGCCACCCACGGTTCCAGAAAGACCGGCGCCGATACGGCTTTAAAGACCGCCGACTCGGGCTATCTGACCAGACGTCTGATTGATGTCTCCCACGACGTCATCGTCCGCGAGGAAGACTGCGGAGCGGACCACGGTATCGTCGTCAAGGCGATCATGGACCGCGAACCGCATCCGGATGACGACATCAAGGGTCAGCATCCGAAAGAAATTGTCTCCCTCGGAGAGAGACTCGTCGGCCGCTTCACGGTCCACGATGTGGTCAATCCGAAGACGGGCGAAGTCATCGTCAAGGCTAACACCTTGATCGAAGACGACCAGGCCTCCGAAATCGTCGCGGCCGGCATCAAGGAAGTCGAGATCCGTACGCTGTTCACCTGCGAAACCAAGGACGGCGTCTGCGTCCACTGCTACGGGCGCAACCTCGCGACCGGCGAACTCGCCAAGGTCGGCGACGCGGTCGGTATCATGGCCGCGCAGTCCATCGGCGAACCGGGCACGCAGCTCACTCTGAAGAACTTCCACGGCGGCGGTGTCGTCGGCGAAGACGATATCACCCAGGGTCTTCCGCGTGTTCAGGAAGTCCTCGAAGCGCGCACTCCGAAAGGACAGGCGTGCATCACCGAGATCGACGGGAAGATCGCCGAAATCAAGGCCGAGGATCTGGACCGCAAGATCTACACGATCACCGTCGAGAACGACAAGGTGAACGTTTCCGATCAGGAAGGCACCTTCGTTCCGGAAACCAAGGTCTACAAGACCAACGCCCACGCGAACGTCATCGTCGTTGTCGGCGAAGAAGTCAAGGCCGGTCAGAAGCTCACTTCGGGCGCCATCGATCCGAAGGAACTCCTCGACTGCACCAACGTCGCGGCGACCGAGACCTACATCCTCGAGGAAGTCGACAAGGTCTACAAGAGCCAGGGCATCGGTATTTCCGATAAGCACCTGGAAGTCATCGCGAGACAGATGCTGAAGAAGATGGTCATCGTCGAAAGCGGCGACACCAACCTGCTGCCGGGCGAGAAGGTCGACACCGTCGACTTCACCGCGGCCAACGAAAAGGTCCTGCTCGAAGGCAAGAGACCTGCCGTCGGCCACCCGATCATCCTCGGCATCACCAAGTCCGCCCTCGACACCAATTCGTTCTTATCCTCCGCTTCCTTCCAGGAAACGACCCGTGTCCTCACCGACGCGGCCGTCAAGGGTAAGACGGACTACCTCCACGGTCTGAAGGAAAACGTCATGATCGGCAAGCTGATTCCGGCCGGTACCGGATTCTACGGCGATCAGGACGATACGGAAGCCGAGGAGCAGGATGCCCTCAACTCCGGCATCGAAGACTTCAACCCGAACGGCCTGACCCCGAACGAGATGGCCGGCGAGGAGAAGGAAACGGTCTACGACATGGCCAGGGAAGAAGCGAAGGAAGCCAAAGAGGCTTCCGAATCCGCTTCCGAGGAAGAGGTTGAACCCGCCAAAGCGGAAGAATCCGATTCTCCTGAAGACGCGGTCGACGCCTTAGCCACCGACGGACTCGACTCCGATCTGAAGTAAGCCGATCCGATTCATCAAGAGAACCCGCTTCGCGGCGGGCTCTTTTTTCATCCATGAAAAAAGGCCGTACGGACCGGCCCTTTTCTTTTGACTGAACTTACTTTTCTTCCTTCGGACGGTGCGGGACCTCGTGGTGCTTGCGGCATCTCGCTTCGTAGGATTCTGACGCCCCGACCAAGACGACCGGGTCTTCGTAATACGCCGGCTTGCCGTTGATGATGCGCTGGGTCCTCGTGGCGGCTTCCCCGCAGATTTTGCAGGAGGCGCTGAGCTTCGTGACGAACTCGGCCTTGGCCAAAAGCGTCGGCATGATTCCGAACGGCTCCCCGCGGAAATCCATGTCGAGCCCGGCGCAGATGACGCGGATGCCCGAATCGGCCCAGGCGTCGATGACCGGGATCAGTTCCCTGCCGAAGAACTGGACCTCGTCGATGCAGACGACGTCCGTGTCGGCGGTGACGTACTGCTTCATGTCTTCGACCTTCGTGATCGGATAGGCCTTGTAGCGTCCCCCCGCGTGGGAGGCAATGGCGACTTCCGAGTAGCGGTCGTCGATCGACGGCTTGAAACAGACGATGTTCTTCCTCGCGTATTTCAGGGTGCGGATGCGGCGGATCAGTTCTTCGCTTTTTCCGGCGAACATCGGACCCGTGATGACTTCGAGCCACCCCTTCTGGAATTCCTGATACATATGATTTTTACTTCTTTTCTTTCTTTCACAACGGATTATAAAAACATCCTCCCCGGTTGTATAGTCTTTTCTTTTCCGTTTAAAAGTGTTATGAAGTGTATGACCCGGTTTTATGATTCAAACGAGCAACATCTCTTACGAACAGCTGATCAAAGAACGGAAAAGACTGTTTGTCCTTCTGATCATCGAGGCGGCGGATTTACTGGCCTGCTACCTCCTTTTTTACCTGTACGTCCTTCCGGTCTGGGCGTTCGCCGTATTCGTTCTGGCCCTGCCGTTCGGACTCACGATGTTCGAATTCTACCCGTTCATCGATCTCTTCAACAAAAAAATCATGTTCACGGAAAAAGAAGGCCTGCTTGCGGCCTTCTCTCTATTGGATTTAGCGGCTTATATTACCGGCATGTTCCTTTTGCACTAGGCGGAAGGGACTTTTTTTAACGCCCTTCTTTCAGAGCGCGGTCAAGGCGTTTTTTGATGTCGCGGTTCTTGATCGTCTCGCGCTTGTCGACGGCGTTCTTGCCTCTGGCCAAGGCGATTTGGAGCTTCGCCCGTCCGTTCTTCAGGTAGCAGCGGACCGGGACGATCGTGACGCCCTTGGTCTTCACTTCGGAAGCGAGCTTGGCGATCTGGGCCTTATGGAGCAGGAGCTTCCTCGTCCTCTTCGGGGCGTGGTTGAAGATGCTCCCTTCCTTATAGACCGGGATGTCCATGTTCACGACGAACGCTTCCCCGTTCTTGATCTCCACGTAGGCTTCCGAGATCGAGCAGTGGCCTCCCCGTAGCGACTTGATTTCCGTTCCGGTCAGTTCAAGCCCCGCCTCCAGTTCGTCCAAGAGGAAATACTGGTAGCGCGCCTTGCGGTTTGTCGCGATGAGCTTTTCGTTCGGAGATTCCATGTTCATTGATTAAAGGTCTTTTCCCGGATTCCTTCTCTTGGAGGGAGCCGAATTCCCCACGCGGTTCTCTTTGCGGAAGGAAGGGCGTCTCTTCGAAGCGGAGTATTCCTTGTCCGAATAGTTCGCCTTCTTATCGAACGAACGTTCTTTTCCGTTTCTCCCCTGAAGCGGGCGTCTCTCCTCGTTTCCTTCGCGGAACGGGCGGCGTTCGGAATTCTTCCTGTACGGTCTCTTCTCCCCGTTCTCTGGACGGTCCTGATACGGACGGCGGTAGGACGGGCGGGACGAATTGAACTTCCTCTTCGCCTCGGCCTGGTCGAGCGAATCGTGTCCCGAAACGAAGCGGGTCAGGCTGCGGTTCTCCTCGGCTTCTTCCCTCTTGGCGCGGAAATCGTGGCGGTGGTACGAGTCGTCCTTCTTTTCCGAATTGGACGGGACGTCGCGGAAGGACTTCCTCCGAGCGTTCGGAGAGAAGTTTCTCTTCTCTTCGTGGTCGTGGTGTCCGTAAGTTCCCTTCTGATCGAACGAACGTCTTTCCTTGCGGTTCTGCGAATGCGAGCGACGGATCCTCGAATAGTCCGGGGCGTCTCTTCTCTCGGCGGTATCTTCGTCATTGGATTTCCGATAGGCCTCGGCGCTCTGCTGGTAGAGGTACGCCTCTTCCTTCATGGCGCTGACGGTCGACATATCCATGTTGACCGCGGAGATGTAGACGCGGATCTTATCCCCTAAGCGGATGAATTCGAAGCGGTCGGTGAACTCGTCGCGCTCGGCGCTCTGGATGTCGAAATGCTCGTCGTTATATTCCCAGCGGATGGCCGGATTGATGTCACGCATCGCGACGAAGACCTCGATGCCGTTCTCGAGCTCGGCGAAGAGTCCCTTCGCGTTCATGCCCGAGACGACGCCGTCGTAGGCTTCCCCGATGTGCTGCTTCATGTAGCGGCAGGATTCGTAATCGTCGACCTCGCGTTCGATGGTGACCGCTCGGCGCTCGCAGTTCGACGTCTCCATTCCGAGCGTCACGAGCGAATTGTAGAGCGCGTCCTTATCGAACGGCTTCTTGTCGAAGACGTATTCGTGGAGCGTGCGGTGGACGATCAGGTCCGGATAACGGCGAATCGGCGAAGTGAAATGCAGGTAGTCGTTCTCGGCCAGACCGAAGTGTCCGGAGTTGTCCGGGGAGTACTTGGCCTTGGCGAGGGAGCGGAGCAGGAAGTATCCGACGGTCTTGTGGACGAGCGGATCCTTGATGTTCGTGTACCAGTGCGAGAGTGTGTACGGCGTGACCTTCGCCGGGAAGTCCTTGGAGAGATGGATGTTCTTTAAGAACTGGCGGAACTGTTCCATCTTGTCGGACGGCGGGTTGTCGTGGACGCGGTAGAGCGTCGGGATGCCGTGCGTATCCAGATAGGTCGCGACGGCGACGTTCGCGATGATCATCAGATCCTCGATCATGTTCTCGCCTTCGCCCTGGGTGCGTTTGATGACTTCGACCGGGTTGCCCTTCTCGTCGAGACGGAACTTAAGTTCGGTCGAGTCGAGGTCGAGCGCGCCGTTCTTCGTCCTTAAAAGACGGATCTTCTTGGTCGCTTCGTGCATCAGGAGGAGCATGTCGGCGATGTCCTTGGTGAACGGGGTGCGGTCATTCTTTTCGAGTAGATCGTTCACCTGCCTGTAGGTCAGGCGCCCTTTCGAATTGATGACGCCCGGTTCGATCTTCGAGGAATAGACGTTTCCGACTTCGTCGACGTCCATCGTCACGGCGATGACGAGGCGGTCGACGTGCGGGTTCAGAGAGCAGATGCCGTTCGAAAGCTCGGTCGGCAGCATCGGGACGACGCGGTCGGCGACGTAAATGGACGTGCCTCTTCTCTCGGCTTCCTCGTCGAGAGAGGTGTTCGGACGGACGTAATAGGAGACGTCGGCGATGTACACGCCGATCTCCCAGCCGTGGTTGATCTTCTTGACCGAGACGGCGTCGTCGAAATCGAGGGCGTCTTCCCCGTCGATTGTGACGATGGTTTTATCGCGGAAGTCCGTGCGTCCCTGAAGCTGTTCTTCGCTCAGGGTCTGCGGGATCAGGCGCGCTTCGGCGAGGACGTCCGTCGGGAAAGTCAGCGGGGCGCCGTTCGAGGCGATGATGGTCGAGATGTCCCTTCCGACGTCGGAAGCCTTGGCCAGGGTCTCTTCGTAGACGACCGTGATGGCGTCGCGGGCCGAAGAGAGGACTTTGCACTTCAAAAGGTCTCCGTCCGAAATCGGGGCGTTGGAGGGATTGGTCACGACGACGTCGATGCCGGTGTTGAGCGTGACCTTGGTGTGTAAGAAGAAGGTGCCCGAAGGAGACTTGAACGCGGTGCCGCAGATTTCTCCGACCCGCTTATAAAGTCCTACGATGGTCCCGTTGTTCCAGGCGTCTACCTGGAAATAGACCTTGTCCCCGATGATGTAGCCTTCTAAGCTTCTTCCCGAGACGCGGATGTCGCTCTTCTTGCTCATGTCGGAACCGACCGGCGTGATGTAGGCGAAATTGTCCTTCCGCAGGCTGATGGTCCCTAAGAAGACCTTGTAATCCGCGCAGAGGGCGACGCCGTCGACCGTGTCGAAGACGATTCCCTTCTCGTAGAACGGCTTCAGTTCGTCTTCGCTCATCTTGAGAGACGATAAAACAGAAGCGAGCGGATGCGGGCTTTTTCTCAAAAATTGAATCAATTGTTTTTCTTCCATACTGAAATTTTCTCCTTTTATTGGTGCAGACTTCCCCGGTTGTCAAAGAATCAGACGTATTTCGCGGCGCTTCGCAAAAGAAAAGAGGGACGGCCGTCTCTCTTCCCGAATTTTTCTATCCGAAGTAACGGGCCAACAGGGCGAAGATGAAGAACAGGACCCCCGCGACCATGGTGATGATGGAGATGATTTTATCGGCTCCGCGTTCCTTGGTCTTGGCGAAGATGTTCATGTTGGATCCGCCGGTGATGGCTCCGGAAGCGCCCCGGCTCTTCGGAGCGGTCAACAGCGAAAGGACGATCAGGACAATCGAGATCACAAAGAAGATGATTTCAAACGCGTTCATGCCCGGATTCTCCTTTCTGCAAAATACGTGTACCGTATCGGAAAACGATACGCGTAAAAATTATAACATCTTATAAGGAAGATGCAAGGAAGACACCACTTCCCCGGCCGCATTTTCCTTGATCTCTATCTATAGGAATGTGGAAATCCTATTACTTTTTTCACGGTTTGTCTCTTCCTTTCCCCGAAATCCACGCTTTCTTAGCCGAAAGCGGTTACAATAGCGGTAAGAACTATGATCAGCGAACAGTTGCAGCACATCCTCGATTCGAATCCCTTTCACGCCGCCGCGCTCGTCGAACCGGCCTCGCCTTTGGATTCGCCTTTCGAGTTCGTTCTGAGCGGTCTTTCGAACCTGGGACTGGACGGGATCAACGATCTTTCCGCTCTTTTGACGCTCATCGATCCGCACGGGGACATCTGCGAAGGAAAAGGATATAAGCAGTACCTCGACGAGATCATGTCCGCTTTGAAAAAGCCTTCCAAGGAACACCTGACGTTCCTCCTTCCTTTAATCAAGGACGACGGGAAGGAAATCCTCCGCTCGGTCCTGCTCTTGGAATATTCCTATCTCCCCGAACTGAACAAAGGTCTCGTCTTTTTCACGAAGTTCGATAAAGGCACAGCCCTTTCCGACCTTTCCGGCGCTCTGAACAGTTCCTATAAAGATACGCTGACCGGGCTTTTCAACCTCAGCACGGCGTACGACCATCTCTACCGGAACCGGGACATCTATTATTTCTGCCTCTTCGATCTGAACAAGTTCAAGAAGATCAACGACCTCTACGGGCATACCGCCGGGGACGACGTGCTTAAGAAAATCTCCGAAGGCCTGATCCGCCTGTCCACCGGGAACGAGATGTTCTACCGCCACTCCGGGGACGAATTCATGATGTTCGTGAAAAAGGACTCGAAGGAGTACGTGCAGGAACGCGTGGACGAGATCCTGAAGATGATGGAGAATCTGCGGAAGAAGGAATTTTCCTACATGAAGGAAATCGGAAGCTTCTCCGCGGCGTTCGGAATCCTGCGCCTCGACCCTTGGAAGCTCGGCGGGGATTTCTTCAAGAAGCGCTACGTCGACATCGTGAAGCTGGCGGATATCGCCATGTACGAGGCGAAGTACCGTTCCCTCCCGGCATATTTCTTAAGCGAAGAGAACGCTCTGAAGCTCCTAAAGAAAGGAAACATCGACGAACTGATGAATTTGTCGGCGAGCCGCATCCGCCGATAGGCTTTTTTCGCTTTTTCTCTTGTCCGAAGGCGTTTTTGAGACTATACTTATTTTGCGTTGAAGGGGGCGGTCCGTATTGACATCGGCCGGGCTCCCGTTTATAATTTTCATCGCGTATGGATAAGGAGGAGTGATTTATCATTTATGGCAGTACCCCCGCGTAGAACTGGCAAAACCAGAAAAGCTCTCAGAAGAACCCATTTCAAGCTTCATGCCGCGAACTTAGTCGAATGCAGCAACTGCGGCGCTATGATCCGTCCCCATCATGTTTGCCCGAAGTGCGGCTACTATGACGGCAAGAAGGTCATGAACGTCAAGTCCGCCGACTAACCGTTGTTCTGAATGGCTGAAAACTCGCTCTGGCGAGTTTTTTCTTGTTTCGGAATCAGAGTATAATTAAATAGATAGATTTACGAGAATTCCACAGAAGATGAGTGAAGAAGAACAGAAGAACGGGGACGTCCCGCTTTCCCAGAAGAAAGAGGAAGGACCCTCCCGCTCCATCGGGGCTAAACCCGCTTTTAAAAAAGAAAAAGAGAATTTCATCCGCCGCGAGGAAAGGACCGTCCAGGATTTCCTTCTGGACCACGAGCCGCTCAAGATCGCGTGCAACTGGGTCTTCTGGATCCTCGGGACTTTGGTAAGCGCGTTCGCTTTCGCCTACGGCTTCCGCTCGATGATTGCTCCGACCTACCAGATCGACGGGGCGGCCGTCCCGCACCTGATTTCCGGAGGCGTCTCCGGCATGTCGCAGGTGATTTTGAGGATCGCCGAGCTCTGCGGCTTCCCGCAGACGGCGGACGCGGAGAACACGTTCACCTCCGTCGCCTACGCCCTGATCAATTTCCCGCTGTTCTTAATCGCCTTGCGTTTCATCGGCAAGCGGTTCGCGTTCATCACGCTGCTGAACGTCATCTTCTCCTCGATCCTGATCCGCGTGATTCCGGAGAGCTGGGTGCAGATCTTCCAGTCGATGTCGCACGATTACATCGCCCGCGCGATCTTCTCTGGTTTACTGACCGGGATCTCCTCGGGAACGGCGTACGCGATCGGCTCGTCCACGGGCGGAGTCGACATCGTGACCTACGTCATCGCCGAGAAGCACGGGACGACGATCGGGAAGTACTACATCATCGTGAACGCGGTGACCGTCACGCTCTATACGATCTTCAACGCCCTGAAGCTCGCGCAGAACGGGCAGGAGGCGTTCGGGGAGGTGGCGATGTCGCTCTATTCCCTGATCTACTTCTTCATGGCGAGCAAGACGCTCGACCTGATCAATACGAAGAACAAGAAGATTGAGCTGCAGATCAACACCGATAACGAGAACATGGCGATGCTGCTTCTGCGTACCTTCCCCCACGGCTGCACGATCATCGACGCCGTCGGCGGCTACACCGGCAAGCCGAGGAAGGTCATCTACATGGTCGTTTCCTCGAACGAGGTGAAGAAAGTCGTCTCCCTCGCGCGGAAAATCGATCCGCACTGCTTCGTGAACGTGACGAATTCCGTGCACGTGTACGGCAAGTTCTACACGAAGCCGATGGACTGAAGAATCTGTTTGAAAGGAAAGTTTATGCATACATTACAAGAATTGGCCGATCTGATTTTCCCCGACGTTCATGAGACCGTCGCGGATTTGGAAAAACGTTATCCGGAACGGAACCTCCCCGAAGGCGCGGAAGTGACCCGTTTCGCCCCGTCCCCGACCGGATTCCTCCACACGGGATCCTTATTCACCTCGATGGTCTCGAGCAAGGTCGCCCATCAGTCGAAGGGCGTCTTCTTCATGCGTCTCGAGGATACCGACCAGAAGCGCGAAATCGCCGGTTCCGGCGACGAGCTGATCAACCAGATGCATCTGTTCGGCATAGAGCCGGACGAAGGCTACATGGGCTCGTCCGCCCCGGAAAAAGGCATCTACGGACCGTACGTCCAGTCCAAGAGGAGCGAAATCTACAAGGTCTGCATCAAGGACCTTCTGCTCCGCGGCAGGGCCTATCCGGATTTTGCGACCCAGGAAGAGCTCGACGAGCTGCGCGCCGTCCAGACGGCGAACCGCGTCGTCCCGGGCTACTACGGCGAATACGCCAAGTATCGCTATCTGACCATTGACGAGGCCTATGACAAGATCGTCGGCGGCACCCCGTACGTCATCCGTTTCAAATCGAACGGGAACCACGAGAACTTCATCATGGCGCACGACGAGATCCGCGGGGATTTGCGCCTGCCGGAGAACGACCAGGACGTCGTCATCATGAAGTCCGACGGTCTGCCGACGTACCACTTCGCGCACGTCTGCGACGACCACTTCATGCATACGACCGTGGTCACAAGAGGCGAGGAATGGATCGCTTCGTGGCCGATTCACATCGAACTCTTCGCCGCCATGGGATTCAAGCTCCCGAAGTACGCGCATCTCCCGGTCATCATGAAGCTCGATAACGGGAACAAGAGAAAGCTCTCCAAGCGCAAGGATCCGGAAGCGGCGGTCTCGTACTTCCTCGAACAGGGGTATCCGGCGGTGGGCTTAGTGAAATACCTGATGACCATCGCGAACTCGAACTTCGAGGAATGGATGATTGAGAATCCGAAGGAAGATTTCCGTAACTTCGCTTTCTCCTTCAACAAGATGTCTCTCGACGGCGCCCTGTTCGACCTCGAGAAAGTCAAGTACATCTGCAAGGAGACGCTCGCCTACGAGTCCAAGGAACAGATTTCTTCGGAAGCGAAGAACTGGGCGAAGACCTACGATCCGAAGCTCTTTGAGCTCATCGGACGCGACGAAAAGAAGTTCGAGGCGATCATGAACATCGAGCGCGGAGGCGAGAAGCCGAGAAAGGATTACGAGAAGTACTCCGACATCTATCCGCACGTCCGTTTCTTCTATAACGACGAATTCGCGAAGATCAAGGAAGAGCTCCACGGGGTCCTGCCGTTCAATCCGGCGATCTCGAAGGAGGAAACGGCGTCCGTCCTCGAGGATTTCCTGAAGACCATGGATTACTCGGTCGATCAGAACACCTGGTTCGCGAATTTAAAGGCCCTCGCGGTTTCGCACGGATTCGCGGAATCCTTCAAGATCTATAAAAAGAACAAAGAGGCCTATAAAGGCCACGTCGGCGACGTCGCGGGCATGGTCCGCATCGCTCTGACCGGTTCGGCACAGTCCCCGAACCTCTACGACGTCCTCCACATCCTCGGGAAAGAGGAAGTGGAACGCCGCATCCGCGAAGCGGTCGCTTCGCTTTAATCCGTCCAAGAACGCTGGTTTCTTCCTTCTAGGGGAATCCGCGTTTTTTTTGCGCCCTTCAAAAATGAAATTCGGACAGGAAGTGGGTTTTGAATGAAGAAACGGCAGGATAACTTGCAAAAGGAACGGGCCGTTTTTATGATAAAAATCAGGAAGGAAGGAAAAAGATATGCACGTCGTCTACAAGAAAAGCTTCCTGTGCACGCTGTTCGGCTTCTTAAGCTACCTGTTCCTCTTGCTCGGGAAGATTTCCCAGACGGTCCTGGGAAAGTCTTTTACGGACTCTTCCCTGCACCTTTACATCTGGCCGCAGCTGTTAGCTGTCCTCTTCTTCCTTTTAGGGGAATGCTACCCGTATAAGAACAAGAAGAACAATTTCCTCGAGAAAACCCACGGATTCTTTTTACAGCTGGTCCTCTTCATCATGATCAGCGCCAAGACGGCCGGGACGGCGAACACGTTCTACGACCATATCAACGGTCTCGACTTCGGAATGCTTGTCGTCTGCTGGGTCTTTTTCGCCCTGACCTTATTGTCTCTGGCCGTGATGCTCGTCGCGTTCGTCCTCCTTTTACGGGGCTACGACGAACTGAACATGAAAAACGTCCTGCACAGCGCTTCGATCATGCTCGCGGTCAACACGGCGTTCGCCTTCGCTTTCGAGTTCCTTTCCCTGGCCACAAAGAAATACACCACGGTCGAGCTCTGCGAATTCTCGTCCTGCCTTTTTTCCGGCCTGATGGACGCGGCGGTCTTCTACGCCTTCTCCGAATCGGTCGATTTCGTCCCGAACGGGAATCCTTCGGATTTTTCTTAAGCTTTTAAATCCGGCTCAGAGATAAAAGATTGGCGAACGGAACGACCAGATCGTCGAGGATCAGATCGTCCGAGCAGTCGTCCGAACGGAGGAAGACCCCTTCCTTTTTTCGTACGTTTCCGTCCAGGAAATACGTTACGCGCACCTCTTCCCCTTTCTTTAGAGAACAGAGGAGGCCGTTGATTTCCTCGACCTGGTCTTCGGAAAGTTCCGGCTTTTCCCGTTTCTTCCTGTTTTCAAGCATCTCTTCGTAATAATCCTTGTACTGGACAAGGGAGGCGAAAGGCCTCCATTTCATCATTCCCCGTCCGCTTCCTTCTTTTTTCATAGCTTGTTATGTCCTCCGATCTGCTTAAACCGCTTCAGGGCGGTCGATTCCGGCAGGAGATACGAAGCGCGGAACACGCTCTGATCCCCGTAGATTCCCCGGATTTTTTCTTCGGTCTCGAGGATCTTTTCTTCTTTTTCCTGACGTTTCTCGTCTTCTTCGAATAAGGAAAGCTGCCTTCCTTCGTCCGGAATGGTCCCGAACGCCTGGATGCAGACGTTCCTGACCTTGCTCTTACCGTCGTAACAGGAGAAATAGATTTCCCTCAGGGCGTCTAAGAACAGATGGTGGTCGGACGTCGGGGCTTCGAACGGCATCCCGCAGGCGAAGCCTTTCCCTTCGTCCTTATAACCGATGTAGAGAGAAATCCCTCCGGCCAGGACGTGTTCCTTGTGAATCCTTCTCTCGAGCTCGTCGAGCGTGTCCTTGACGGCCGTGAAGGCCTCGCTTCCGCTATAGTCCCGCATCAGGACCTGCCCGGATCCGAGCGAGCGGTTCAGCGGTTCGTACGGCCGCTGGATCCGCGCGTCGTCCTCCCCGTTGGCGTGTTCGTAGAGTTCTTCCCCGAGCACGCCGAATTTGCTTTTTAAGAAGAACGGATCCGCCGCGGCGATGTCCCCGATGGTATAGAACCCGAGATCGTTCAGTTTCTTCTCCGTCCTCTTTCCGATGCTCCACATCTTGCTTAGAGGGGTTAAAGGCCAGAGCTTGGCCGGGACGTCCTCCTTGGTCCAGAAAGCGATGTTGTCCTTCTTATGCTTCGCTTCGACGTCCATAGCGACCTTGGCCAAGAAGAGGTTCTCCCCGATTCCGGCCGTAACGGTCAGGCCGGTCTTCTGATAGATCTCGCGGATGATGCGCTTAGCGAACGTGACGGGAGAGCATCCGGCCGCCCCGAGGTAGTCCGTGATGTCGAGGAAGGCCTCGTCCTGGGAATAGACGTGCATGTCCGAAACGTCGACGTACTCGAGATAGATCGAGAGGACCTCGACCGACTTGCGGATGTAGCGTTCCATCCGCGGCATCGCGTAGATCATCCCGTCGATCTTCGGGAGATCGAAGAGGCGGAGCCTCCCGGGGATCCCGAGCGTCTTGAGATAGGGCGAGACCGCGAGGATCAGCGTTCCTTCTCCGCGGGACTTGTCGCAGACGACGAGCGGGGTCGTAAAAGGATCGAGCCCCCGGTCGACGCATTCGACCGAGGCGTAGAAAGATTTCAGATCGATCGCCAGCACGGTCCTTTTCTTCTCTCCGCTTTCCATGTTCCCCTTCCTTCTTCAGACCGATTATAGCAAGGCGGGAAAGCCTTCCGCGGATGTAAATCGCATGGAAAGTTTTCCCCGGATAAGCCGTTTTCCCGGATTGGGAAAGTTGCTTCCTCTTCCTTTTAAAAGAAAGAACGGGCGTCTTGCGGAAGAGCGGGATTTGAAATTCCGAAGAAATATTTTATTAAAAAATCTTTAAAAATTTTGAGGACGTGAAAGAAATGAAAAGCGATTCATCCGCGAAGGAAAAAGAAAGGCTGGATTTGAAAGAAGGCGGGAAAGAAACGGAAATCCCATGGATTTTGGAAATGTAAGCGTTTTAGAAGGGAGTTGCCCTTTCGCCTGTTTTGAAATATGTATAATAAAGGTAAATTCCAACGTGATTCAAAAACAAGGACGCATTTCCAAAGGAGGTATCGTATGCGTGAACTGGTTCTATCCGAAGAAGACATCCGCGCGATCTGCAAAAAGATCGGAGGCGAGCTCAGCGAGGAACTGAAGGACGAGAAGAAGCTCCCGGTGTTCGTCGGCGTCATGAAAGGCGGACTGAACTTCATGATGGATCTGATCAAGTACGTGAAGATTCCGATCCTCACGGACTATATCCAGATCTCTTCCTATTCGGGAACCGAATCCACCGGCATCATCTCCATGAAGAAGGACATGGCCTTAGACGTCCACGGCCGCACGGTCGTCATCGTCGAGGACGTCGTGGATACCGGCTACTCTATGCAGTATCTGAAACGCTTCATCGCCGAGAAGCATTATCCGTCCAGGATTCTGGTCTGCTGCCTCTTCTCGAAGGAAGCGATGCGGAAAGCCGACGTCAAGATCGACTACGTCGGGAAGGTCCTCGAAGAGAACAAGTTTCTCGTCGGATACGGGCTCGACTACAACGAACTTGACCGCAACGTCCCGTACGTCTACGTCCCTTCCGCGGACGACATCAAGCGGATGGACGCCCTTCTGAAGGACAAGAATTAACCCAAAATGAAAGAACGCCTGGCGCCGAACCGGACGTTCTTTTTCTTTGCTTTCTTCGTGAAAACGGAAGGATTTTTCCGGACCTCGGTTACTTCTTCAAATCCATGCCGTAGCAGCCGTGGTAGATTCTGTCGAGCCCTTCCTGGCCGTAGAAGTAAGAGACGATCTGCTGGGCGAAAGGAATGGTCCAGTACATGGCACGCCCGGTGATGAGCTTGCCGTCGGTCACGGCTCCGACCCCTTCGACCTTGGTCCCTTTCCCGCGCTCGAAGCCCGGGAAGCAGGTGAACTTCTTCCCGTCCAGGTAGCCTTTGTTCCCGTAGATCGAAGGCGCGGCGCAGATGGCGCATAAGAGCTTGTCTTTCTTTTTGAATTCCTCGATTACTTTCTGGACCCTCCGGTTCTTTTCGAGGTTCTCGACGCCTTTCTTCCCGCCCGGAAGGACGAGGAAATCGTAGACCGAGAAGTCTTCGATCTGCTTCAGGTTCTGATCCGTCCGGATCGTTAAGCCCATCGAGGTATGGACGCGGTGGCAGTCCTTGATCGAGACCGCGTCGACAAGAATCCCCGCGCGGGTCAGGATGTCGTGGGTCGAGACCGCTTCGGTCTCCTCGACTCCGTCCGCGAGCAGCAGGAGGCCCCTGTATTTCTTTTCTTCCATGTTTGTCTTTCCCTTCTTTCAGGAATAGCATACCCTTTTTTACAAAATTTTTTCGGAGAGTTTACCTCCTTTGCCAGGAAAACCTGTCCGTTGTAAGGGCTTTCGTGTAGAATGGAAGAAACGGAAGGGGAAGAAAAATGAAAGAAAAGAGTTACGGATTTCGCGGATACATGCTGTACGTCTATCTCGGCCTTTTCGCGGTCATGGCCTTGGTCGGAACGTTCTTAGACCGGCCAATCGCCCAAGGCATCTATATCGGGCCGAACGGATTCTCGGATCTGTTCGAATACGTCGGGACGCTCCCGATTTCGGTCTTGCTGGGTTCTTCGGGCGTCCTGTTCTATCTGTTCTTCAAGAAGCGGAACGGAAAACACGATGCGCTCTACGCCTGGATCGGATTGGTTGTGTGCGTTTTGATCAGCGGAGGTTTCTGGGGCTTCGACACGTTCCACCGCCACATCGTCCATAAGGCGTGGTCCTGGTTCCTCATCGGCATCCCGGCGATCGCCGTTCTGGAAATCCCGATGTATTTCTTCTTACGGAACGGAGACACGGCCCTCTATAGGAAGAAGGCGGTCATGATCATTGTCGTCGGCGTCCTCCTGATGTTACTGACGTTCGGAATCAAGTTCCTGATGGTCCGTCCGCGTCCGATGTATCTCTTCACACTCAGCGAAGCGGAACAGGATGAAATGTACCGGAACTGGTACCAGTTCAACCACGATAAGACCGGGCTCGACGGCGTCGAGAGCTACATGTACCAGAGCTGGCCTTCCGGGCACGCGTCCTTCACGGCGGGACTGAGCTTATGCGTCATCCTCGCCCCGTGCAACAAGAAGACCGCGGGAAAGGAATTGTATTTCTTCTTAGGCGCCTTGCTCTGGAACGTCCTGACGATGCTTTCGAGGATGCTCGACGGACACCACTTCCTCAGCGACGTGGCCTTCGGCATGCTCTTCGGGTTTCTCCCTCCTCTGCTCTACGCGTATTTCGCCCAGAAGAAGGAAGAAAAGGCCGGAGAGATTGCCTGAATCCATCTCTGAAACGGATGTAAAAAAAGCGAAAGGCCCCGGTTTTGCCGGGGTCTTTCTATTCAAACCGCATCGCCTTCGGATAAGATTGAAAGGGGGGGTGTCTTTATTCGATGGCGATGGTGCGGTTCTCGGATTTAGGGGATTCCTTCGGGATTGTGACGGTCAATACTCCGTTGTTGAGCTTCGCGTGGATGTCGTTTTCCTTGACATCGCCGACATAGAAGCTTCTTTCGTAAGAGCCGGTGTAACGTTCGCGGCGGATGTACTTTCCGTTCTTATCCTTCTCGTCGTCGTTCCGATTCTCGCTAGCGGAGATGTTAAGATAGCCGTCCTCCAGAGCGAGATGGATCTGATCCTTCTCGATGCCGGGGACTTCGACGGATAAGACATAGTCCTTGTCTCCTTCCTTGATGTCGGTCTTCATGACCTGTGCGCTCCTGTTGTCTAACGGGAAGAAATCGTCGAACCACGGATCGAAGAATCCGTAGTGCCGGCCTTCTCTCCTGGCCAGATCGTTTCTCTTTTCGTTGTTTTCCATAGTTTCAAATCCTCCTATCGGTCAACCAGTTAGCACTCTCGCTTCCCGATTGCTAACTTCATTATAATCTGCTTTTTAGCACTGTCAAGTGCTGAGTGCTAAAAAATCTTAAAAATATTTTTTAGAGTTAAAAAAATAAAGAAATATAGCGAAAATATGATACATTTCAAGAAAAAAATATTTTTAGAAATTTCAGAATTCCCGATCCGAAACGCTGCTTCGTACCCTTGGAATCCTTCCGATTCTCGAAAATCCGCTCGGCGGAAACCGGAAAAGATTCTTCCGTATTCAATGCTTCCCCGACTCCGGCTTTTTCTGTCAAATTCCGTTTCTTTTTTTGAACGCTTTTCCCTCATGGGAAACTCCCTCTTTTTTCGTTGTAAAAGCGCTTTCATCTTCCTATAATAGGAATGTTCGAATGTAGATTAACGTTAGGAGGATTTCTATGAAATACGATGTTCTGATCATCGGCGGCGGTATCTGCGGCAGCTCGATTGCTTTCGAACTGTCGAAATACAATCTGAAGGTCGCCCTGATGGAAAAAGAGAACGATGTGGCCATGAAGACCACCAAGGCGAACTCCGCGATCATCCATGCCGGTTACGATCCCAAACCGGGGACGGTGATGGCGAGGCTGAACGTGCTCGGATCGAACCTGGTACGCGAACTGGCTCCGAAACTGAATTTCCACTACAAGCCGATCGGATCGCTGGTCGTGGGAAGGAACGAAAAGGACCACCGTCTGATCGACGAACTCTACGAGCGCGGCGTCAAGAACGGCGTCAAAGGGATGAAGGTCCTGCGCTCGAGAAAAGAGATTGAGGAACTCGGCGAGACGAATCTGAAGGAAGGCATCGATTACGCCCTGTACGCCCCGAGCGCGGCGATCGTTTCCCCGTGGGAGATGTGCCTGGCCTTCGCGGAAAACGCGGTGGTGAACGGAGTCGACCTGCATCTGCAGACGGCGGTCAGAGAGATTCATAAGGAAGGCGATTTCTTCCGCGTCGTGACGGATAAAGGCGACTTCGAAGCGAAGTACGTGATCAATGCGGCGGGAACCCATGCGGACGAAATCTACAACATGGTTCTGGAAGGAACCGGTAAGAAGGGATTCGAGATTCTGCCGGTCCGCGGCGAATATTATCTGCTCGACAAGGACCAGGGAGAACTGGTGCACCACGTGATTTTCCAGACGCCGTCCGAAAAAGGAAAAGGCGTTCTGGTCTCCCAGACCGTGCACGGGAATCTGATCGTCGGGCCGGACGCGGATTTCGATCATTCGACCAAGGACGACGTGGGCAACACGGCTTCCTCGATGGCGTTCGTCCGCACGATGGCCGTCGAATCGGTCCCGGGCATCAATTTCGGTTCGAACATCCGCAATTTCGCGGGCGTCCGCGCGAATATCAAGGGGTACGACGATTTCCTGATCGGAGAATCGGATGTCGTGAAAGGCTTCATCAATTTCGCGGGCATCAAGTCCCCGGGACTTTCCTGTGGACCGGCGTTCGGGCTCGAGGCGAAGTCGATCCTCGAGAAGGATGGCGTGAAGTTCGTTGAAAAGAAGGAATACAAGACGGTCGCACTTCCGAAGTACTTCAAGGAGCTTTCCGATGAGGAGAAGGACGCGAAGATCAAGGAAGACAAGAGATACGGACAGGTCATCTGCCGCTGCGAGACGATCACCGAAGGCGAAATTGTCGCGGCGATGCATTCCCCGATTCCGGCGCATACGATCGACGGAATCAAGAGAAGGACCAACGCGGGCATGGGAAGATGCCAGGGCGGTTTCTGCGGGCCGAAGGTCTTCGATCTGCTGATGAAGGAACTGCACCTGAAGTTCGACGAGGTCTATCAGGACCGCGAAGGATCGCAGGTCGTTGTCGAGAAGACGAAGGAGGAAAAGTAAGTATGAAGGAAATGAACGTCAGCCTCTTGATCATCGGCGGCGGTCCGGCCGGACTCGCCGCAGCGTACGGGGCTTATCAGGAAGGCGTGAAGGACATCCTGATCGTCGAGAGGGACCACCGTCTCGGCGGCATCCTCAACCAGTGCATCCATAACGGATTCGGTCTGCACCGCTTTAAGGAAGAGCTCTCCGGGCCCGAATACGCCCAGAGATACATCGACATGGTGAAAGACACGTCCGTGAAGGTCCTCTCGGACACGATGGTGCTCGATCTTACTTCCGACAAGGTCGCGACCGTGACCTCGAGCGAAGAAGGAATCATGAAGATTCACGCGAAGGCGGTCGTCCTCGCGATGGGCTGCCGCGAACGTTCCAGAGGCGCCATCTCCACTCCGGGAGACCGCGTCGCGGGCATCTACACGGCGGGCGCCGCGCAGAAATACTGCAATATCGACGGATATCTCGTCGGAAAGAGAATCGTCATCCTCGGTTCGGGCGACATCGGCCTCATTATGGCGAGACGTATGACCCTCGAAGGGGCGAAGGTCCTCGCCGACGTCGAGCTCTGCCCGTATTCCAACGGTCTGAACCGCAACATCGCGCAGTGTCTGAACGATTTCAATATTCCGCTGTACCTCTCCTACACGGTGAGCGACATTGTCGCCGACCCGGAGAACAAGAGGGTGCAGAAGGTCGTCATTTCCAAAGTCGACGAGAAGAGACGCCCGATTCCGGGAACCGAGATCAGTTTCGACTGCGATACACTGCTTCTTTCGGTCGGCCTGATTCCGGAGAACGAACTCTCCAAGCGCGCCGGCGTGCAGCTTGACCGCCGCACCAAGGGCGCAATCGTCAAGGACAACCTCGAGACCTCGGTCGAAGGCATCTTCGCCTGCGGCAACGTCTTGCAGGTCCACGACTTGGTCGATAACGTTTCCGCCGAAGGCGAAAAGGCCGGCAAGAACGCCGCCATTTACCTGAAGGAAGGCGAAAAGAAAGGCGAAGTCCTCGATTCGGTTCCGGGCAACGGAATCGGTTATCTCTGCCCGCAGAAGATTGCTAAAGACGGCGACGCCGTCGATCTGTTCTTCCGCGTCCGCACGCCGGTCGAAAACATCCGCATCGTGGCGAAAGCCGGCGACAAAGTCATTAAATCCATCCCGAAGTTCAAGGTCGCTCCGAGCGAAATGCAGAGCATCCGCCTGAACAAGAAGGATTTCGGCGACGCGAAACAGGTCAGCGTCGAGATTGTGGAGGGAATGAGATAATGAAAAAAGAATTTGTCTGCATCAACTGCCCCCGCGGCTGCATGCTTACGGTCGATACGGAGACGCTCGAAGTCAAGGGAAACTCCTGCCCGAGGGGCGAAGCCTACGGCAAAGCGGAAGTCACGAACCCCGTACGGACGGTCACTTCGACCGTGAAGATCGTCGGCGGGGAGTTCCCGCGCGTTTCTGTCCGCACGGATAAGCCGATTCCGAAGGCCAAGATGTTCGAGGTCATGAAGGAAATCAACAAAGCCGAGGTGAAAGCCCCGGTCAATATCGGCGACATCGTGATTCCGCACGTCCTGGGCACGGATGCGAACGTCATCATCACCAAGAAGATGGAGAGGGTTTAGTCCCATGCCGGAAGAAAAGGAACAGCCCGCCGGCAAGAAACGCCGCTATATCGTCGCCCTCGACCAGGGGACGACTTCTTCCCGCGTCGTCATCTTTGATAACGAAGGGAAGGTCATGACGATCGCCCAGAAGGAATTCAAGCAGATCTTCCCGCATCCGGGATGGGTCGAGCACGACCCGATGGAAATCTGGTCGAGCCAGTATTCGGTTCTGACAGAGGCCATCGCCCAGCTCGGCATCCGCCCGTACCACATCAAGGCCATCGGCATCACGAACCAGCGCGAGACTACGATCGTCTGGGATAAGAACACCGGGAAACCGATCTACAACGCCATCGTCTGGCAGTGCCGTCGCACGGCTCCGATCGTCGAACAGGTCCGTAAGGACGGCTTGGAAGAGTATATCCGCGAGACGACCGGCCTCGTCCTCGACGCCTACTTCTCCGCGACCAAGATCAAATGGATCCTCGATAACGTCGAGGGCGCAAGGGAAAAGGCGCAGAGAGGCGAACTCCTCTTCGGCACGGTCGACACGTGGCTGATGTGGAAGCTGACGAACGGGAAAGTCTTCGCGACGGATTACACCAACGCGTCGAGAACGATGCTCTTCGACATCAACAAGCTCTGCTGGGACAAGAAGCTCTGCGATTATTTCGGCATCCCGATGAGCATGCTTCCGGAAGTCAAACCTTCCTCCTCCGTCTTCGGATTCGTTAACCTCTTCGATTACGAGATTCCGATCGCGGGCGTCGCCGGCGACCAGCAGGCCGCCCTCTTCGGCCAAACCTGCTTCCGCAAGGGCGAACTGAAGACGACGTACGGGACCGGCTGCTTCTTGCTGATGAACGCCGGCTCGAACAACATCCGTTCCAAGAACGGGCTCGTAACGACCTTAGCTGCTTCCTGCGACCGCAAAGGCAAGCCGCAGTACGTCCTCGAAGGCTCGGTCTTCGTGGGTGGGGCGGTCATCCAGTGGGTGCGCGATCAGCTGCGTTTCATCGTGGATTCCGCCGATTCGGAATACTTCGCGACCAAGTGCAAGGATAACGGCGGGGTCTACCTCGTTCCGGCCTTCACGGGTTTAGGCGCCCCGTACTGGGACATGTACGCCCGCGGAACGATGTTCGGCATCACCCGGGGCACGAACCGCATGCAGATCATCCGCGCGGCCCTCGAGTCGATTGCCTATCAGGTGAACGATCTGATTACCGCGATGGAGGAAGACACCGGCACGGTCATCAAGAACATGAAGGTCGACGGGGGAGCTTCCAAGAACAATTTCCTGATGCAGTTCCAGAGCGATATCTCCCAGGTGCGCTGCATCCGCGGGAACACGAACGAATACACCGCGCTTGGCGCGGCCTATCTCGCCGGACTGGCGGTGGGCGTCTTCTCTTCCTATAAAGACATCGACGCGCACTACGTCCGCGAATGCTCGTTCTCCCCGAAGATGGAAGATTCCTTACGGAAGAAGTATCTCTCCAAGTGGCACAAGGCCGTCAAGATGTGCCGCGGCTGGGATGACGATTCCGACGGGGAATAAAAGAGAAATCCGATGCTTTGACGGCGCTGTCCAGGGAGGACGCACCGTTTTTGCGTCATTTCTTTTTGGTATAATGGAGACACGTAAGGATGATAAGGAAAAGAAACATGAGGGCATTTCACGCTGTTAAAGGATACGAGGACAGGGGAGTCGAACTCCCTTCGCGCGGGACGAAGTTCTCCGCCGGTTACGATTTCAAAACGCTCGAAAGAGTCGAGATCCTCCCCGGGGAGACGAAGGTGATTCCGACCGGGGTCAAGGCCGAGATGGAGAAAGACGATGTCCTGCTCATCGTCCCGCGTTCGTCCGTCGGCATCAAAAAAGGCGTCGTCCTCGCGAATACCGTCGGGGTGATCGACGCGGATTATTTCGAGAATCCAAAGAACGACGGACACATTATGCTCGCTTTGAAAAACACGTCGGACAGGACGGCGGTTTTTGAAAAAGGCGAACGCGTCGCCCAGGGAATCTTCGTAAAATACGGGATTGTCGCGGACGATACGGCTGTCTCCGAACGGAAAGGCGGGACCGGTTCGACCGGGAAGTAAGATGTCCGGGACGGAATATAAGAATCCGGTTCTGACCTGCGACTGGTCAGATCCGGACGTGATCCGGGTCGGGGAGGATTTTTATATGGTCTCTTCCTCGTTCCATTATTTCCCGTCCGTCCCCGTCCTGCATTCGAAGGACCTGGTCCACTGGGAATTCGTGACGTACGTCACGGAACATCTGCAGGGAGACTTTTCTTCCGTTCGTCCGGGCGAAGGGGCATGGGCTCCTTCGTTACGGTATCATGACAAGAAGTTCTACTGCCTCGTCCCTCAGCCGGACGAAGGGATTTTCGTCTATGTTTCAGAAGATTTGAAAAAGGGCTTCCGGTATCTTTCCTGCCTGCTTGAAGGAAAGGGGTACGAGGATCCCTGCCCTGTCTGGATCGAAAAGAAAGCCTACGTGGTGTTCGCGTTCGTGAAATCCCGGATCGGATTCCATTCCAAGCTCGGCTGCATCGAGGTAACGCCGGATTTATCTAAGAGAATCTCCGAAAAATATGCTTTGATTTACGACGGGGAGAAAGAAGGAGAAAAGCAGAATCCGGACATCGAAGGACCGAAGGCCTTCGTTTTTGACGGACACGTCTTCATTTCCGCCCCGGCCGGAGGCGTCGCCGACGGCTGGCAGGAACTCTTAAGAGGTCATTCCGTTTACGGCCCTTTTGAAACGAGGACGGTCCTTTCTCAGAAAGACACCATCTATAACGGACCCCATCAGGGCGCTCTCGTTTCGCTCGATTCCTCGTATGCACGTTTCGCGTTCGTCCATTTCCGGGACCAGTCGAATCTCGGGAGAATCACGATGATTGAGCCGGCGGAGTATAAGGACGGCTGGTTCGAATTCGGGAAAGAAGGCAAACCCGTTTCGGAAGGGATTCTTCCTTTGAAGGAATCGGACGAGTCGCTCGATTTCTCCTGCTCGTTCAGAGGGACGTTCTCCCCTTTGTTCCAGCTTCCGTGCGACCGGCCGTTCTCGGACTTTTTGAAAATGGGAGAGGAAGGCCTGAATATTTTCGCAAAAAAGATTGGGAAGGAAGAAAGCCTGCGGTATTTCCCGTATCTATTGCAGGAGAAGATCTCCGGATATTCCCAGAACTATTCCGTGCGTATCCTCGCTTCTCAACTGAAGGAAGGGGAAGAAGCCGGTCTGGCGCTCTTCGGATCAATCTCGTCGGGAATCTGCCTCCGGAAGGAAAAGGAACTGTACAGAGTCTATTCTCTCTACGACGACGGCGTGAAAAGGTCGTACGAATATCTCGAGGAGGCCGGTTCGTCGGTGGTTTTGTCCCTGACGTACTCGTATCCGTCGGAAGTCGGGATCCGGTACGGGGAACAGGGACGGACTTTGCGGGTGGAGAAAGAAAAGTGGAGCGGTCTCCACGTCGGATTCTTCCTTTTGTCGGATAAAGAAGATTCGGAAGGATACGCCCTTTATTCGGATTTTTCCGTGAAGAACCTCTATTCGATCCACCGTTAAAGTCTCGCCTTCTTCCTTCGTCCGTTCTGTTCACGGGATATAGGAAAAGAAGCGGGGCCGTGCTAAAAGAAGGCCTAGTAAAAGCCTCCCGATATCATTGGTTTTTACGAACGGTTCGTCCTGAAAGTCGCGATTTCAGGACATTTTTCTTCTTTGAGCGCTTCCATCGGACACGAAAAAGGCTGCCTTTCCGCCTGAATCCTTTGAACAGGCTTCCGGACAGCCTTCTCCATTCCGGTATAGGGAATCTAGTCTTCTCTCTTCAGATTGCGTAGACGGTCGAGGCTCTCGGCGATGATGTAATAGATCGGGATGAGGAAGAAGACGGCCCAGCCCGGATGCCAGAGGTTCAGATAGAACCCGAGGCACATATAGACGATGACGACCGCGACGGCCATGTTGAATTTCTCAAAGCGGCGGTAATGGATCGCTTCTGGAACGGAGACGATCACGATCGGGGCGAGGAAAACCACCCATAAGGAAGACCAGAAGGCCGGGAAGAAGGAGCAGACCGTGATGTAGACGGCCGAAGCGACGAGCTCCAGCACTCCGAAAAGAGCGTCCTTGACCGCGTTGAATCTCTTCTTTCCCGAGCGGTAGACGGTCTTTCCGTTTTCGTGGACGGTGATGCCGTTATCGTCGAAACGGACGCTGTCCCCTCCGTCGGAAAGGTGGATTCCCCCGTTTTCGGAGACTGTCGTGGATCCTTCTTTCGATTCGTCTTCCGAAGGGTGAGCGGACTTGGTGGAACCGTTGATATGGATTCCGCTATTATCGATATCGATGGAGGAACCGGAACCGCAGATGTGGATTCCGCCGTTATCCATGGTGACCCCGCGCTTTTTCGCTTCGGTCCCTTCCGGCTTCTTCTCTTCTTTCGTTTCGGCTTCCTTCTCTTTTTCCGCTTCCTTGTCCTTGACGTCCTGGACGATGTTCTCGACCGGTTCGGACGTATTCAGCAGGTCGTCCAGAGAGACGTTGTAGAGCTTGGCGAGGCAGATGAGGTTGTCCGTGTCGGGCGAGGCTTCGGCCCTTTCCCATTTGCTGACGGCCTGGCGGGACAGGCCCAGCCTGGCGGCGAGCTCCTCCTGCGAGTATCCGTTCTTTTTTCTTAATTCGACGAGGCGGTTGGCGATTTCGATGTTCATTTTGTCGGCTTCCTTTCTGACATTACCATAGGAAGAAAAGCGGATTTTAACCACCAATTCTGCTTTTCAATTCGGCAACTTTCGGTTGCGTCCCTATTTAAGAGAGGTTTTTACGCGACTTTCTAGAAATCAGTATACCGCGTTCCGTCCTTTCGGGAAAAGAAACCCCGTCCGATTTTCTTTTCCCCCTTAAATCCGTATAATAAAAAAGAACTCCGTCCGAGCCCAAACATGAACACCAGTCCCGAAGAAACCGTGCCGGCCGTCCAGAAGGAAAAACCGGCTGCAAAAGAAGAAAATCCCGTCCCGAGCGTGATCTATCCGGGGACGGTCTTCACCGCGCGGAATTACGATCCGTTCACGAAGAAGGTTCTTTCGCATCCGTTCTTATGCGTCTACGACCAGGTCCTCGACCAGGACGTGCAGGGGGAGACGAACGTCCTCGCCCTTCTGATCACGTCGAACAACAAGCAGTATTCTCGCCAGGTTCCCGTCTCCAAGACGAAGAACCCGTATCTCGACAAAGACTCGTTCTGTTACTGCAACAACATCTACATGTTCCTCAAGAAGGACTGCAAGATTATCGGGCAGCTCGATTCGGACACGTTCTTCGAAATCGTCAAGAAGCGTCAGCAGATCCTGCGTTCGGAAGACGACCAGTGCGTCCAGGCTCTGATGAACATGAAGGCCCACGAGTCGAAAGTGAAGTTACGGGCTTATACCGATAAACAGATCACTTCCCTTTCCAACGAACTGACCCAGACCAAGGGAGAGCTCGAGGAAAAGAAACGTAAGGAAGAAGAGAACAAGAGAAAAGCGCAGGAGCAGGCGAAAGCCCGCCGGAAACAGGTTAAAAAGCCGGGAGGAAACTCCGTTCCGGCTCCCGAAAAAGGAGCAAAACCTTCCGATAAGAATCCGGACGCCCCGGAAAATCCGGCTGCCAAGAAGAAACGGTTCCGTTTCTTTAACCGTCAGAAAAAAGAGGAGAAGAAATAAATGAAGAAACTTTATTTTTCGTGCTCCGTCCGCGGAGGAAGGGAGAACCTTTCGGTTTATCAGCTCTGCATCTCCGTTCTCAAAGAGAAATATCAGATTCTGACGGTCCATCTTGGAGCCGACCACATCGAGAAGTACGAGGAGAAGATGACCGACGAACAGATCTATCTGCAGGACAGACGCTTTCTCGACGAAGCGGAACTGGTCGTCGCGGAATGCTCCACCCCGTCCATCGGGGTCGGATACGAGCTCGCCTACGCCGAAAAGCGCGAAATCCCGTGCTATATCCTGTATAGGGAAAACGGGGACAGGAAACTCTCCGCGATGATTTCCGGAGACTCCTATTTTCAGAAGTTCCCGTATAAGGATGAGCGGGAACTCGAAGCAATCCTGAAGAAGCTCTGATATGCGGGAAAAGAACTATGATTTCGACCTTACCCTGATCATTCCGGCAGTGAATTACCGGGATTTTCTCGTGCGCGCTCTCGAATCGGTCGCCCAGCAGGATTTCAAGGGGAACGCCGAAGTGATCGTCGCGCTTTCCCCGTCGGGGGACGGCGCGGACAAGGCCGTGCTTTCTTTTCAGGACCGGATCAAAAACCTCCGTCTTCTGAACGTCCCGACCGAGTTCAATCTCGCCGGGAACCGCCTCGCCGGCCTGAAGGCGAGCCGCGGGAAATACGTCTGTTTCATGGACGCGGACGACACGCTCGCCCCTGACATGTTCTCGAAGTGCTTCGAGACCGCCGAGAAAACGCAAGCTGACTGCGTCGTCTTCGGTTTCAAGCTCGTCTACGGAGGAAACGGGAAAAAGACGAGGGTCGTCAAATATCCGCTGCGCCACCATAAGACCTACGGGCATTACGCGGCGAACAAGGCCTTTTTGCAGGACCTTTACATCCGCAATTTCGCCTGGAACAAGTTCTACCGGCGGGAAGTCTTCTCGCATAAACCCCTTCTGATATTCAACCGGATGGGAGACCTGTTCGAGGACGTCGTCTGGAACGGTTCCTTGTTCGTTTACTGCCAAAAAGTCGTTGCAATTCCCGACTGCCTCTATTTTTACGACAAGAGAATCACGTCCTCGATGATCAGCGTCAAAAGGACAAACCGGACGTTCTGGCACCTCACTTCCTTCATGGCGCTGCGCTTCTTCTACGAGCAGAAGTGCGATGAGAAGCTTCTGAAGATCATGAAGAAGGAGATGTGGAGAATCCGCCTTTCCTTGAAGTACGATCTGAAGACGGACAAGAAGAACGGGGCGGATAAGGAATACCTCTCGGTCGTGAAATCGGCTTATCGGACGCTGAAGGATTTCTCCAAGCACGTGGATTTACGGGACTGCCTGTTCGGAATCGTGATCGACCGCTCGTATCTCGACGATCCGGAACTTTAGTTTTTTTCTTTCAAAACGCCTGTTCGGAGGATCCGGAACCCCCGGATTCTTCTTTTCCTATCTTTTCTTCAGGTTGAATAAGACACCCCCGGACTTTATAATGATGGTGCAGGGGTTCTCCCCTGTTTGATATACAGGTCTTAATACTCGATTTGCCCGTAGGCAGGCTCTGTTTACGGCAATCTCCATATGTCCGGATTGTCTCTTTTTTCCTGACGTCCGGGAAGGCGTCAGCCTGAAACAGGCGATACACAATCAAGTTAAGAACTGAATTCAATGCAACACGGCCGGAAAAGCTCTTTTTTCCGTCGCGTTTAGAAAAGGGAAAAACAACATGCTGAAACCTGTCTTATTCGAACTGTCCGTCGGGGGTTGGGTCGGAATCCTCGTCGGAGCTTTTGTCGTCGGTCTTCTGATCGGCGGAGCCGTCCTCTTCTTCCTTCCGGGTTCTAAATCGAACCGCAGGAAAGCCGAAGACGACGCCAAGAAGATCATCAAGGACGCCAACACGGAAGCCGACAAGATCAAGATGAACGCCAAGCTGGACGCCAAGGCCCAGGTCGCCGAACTGAAGCAGCTCGCCGAACAGGACATCAAGGAACGCAAGGCGGACGTCATCGAATCCGAGAAGAAGCTCGACCAGCGCGAAGTCGCGATCAACCGCCGCGACCAGCTCTTAACCAATAAGGAGAGCGCGCTCGACGCCGCCAAGGCGGATTACGAAGCGAAGTCCCAGGCCTTAAGTGCCAAGCAGGCCGAGGTCCAGGCCAAGCTCGACGAAATCATCCAGCAGCTCCACACGGTCGCCCAGATGTCGACTCAGGAAGCCCACGACGAGATCCTGAAGCGCGTCGAGGAAAAGATGACCAAGGAAATCACGGTCTACGAGAAGAACCGCATGGACGAAGCCGAGGCGAACTGCGACGCGAAGGCGAAGGACATCCTCTCGCTGGCCATCGCGAAGTATTCGCAGGACATCGTCACCGAACAGACCATCTCGACGGTCGCCCTTCCTTCCGACGACATGAAAGGAAGAATCATTGGCCGCGAGGGACGCAACATCAAGTCGCTCGAATCCCTGCTCGGAGTCGACGTCATCATCGACGACACCCCGGGGATCATCACTGTCAGCTGCTTCGATCCAATCCGTCGCGAAATCGCCCGTCTCACGCTCGAGGCTCTGATCCGCGACGGCCGCATCCAGCCGGGAAGAATCGAAGAGATCTACGCGAAGACCAAGGCGCAGATGGACGACCACGTCCGCAAGATCGGCGAAGACACGGTCAACCATCTCGGCCTGACCCACTTCTCCAAGGACATGCTCTCCTACATCGGACGCCTGCATTACCGTACTTCCTACGGCCAGAACGCCCTTGACCACTCGGTCCAGGTCGCCATCTTGTGCGGAACGATGGCCGCCGAACTCGGCCTAGACCAGACGCTCGCCAAGCGCGCGGGTCTCCTGCACGACATCGGCAAGGCCGCCGATTTCGAACTCGAAGGTTCGCACGTCGAAGTCGGCGCGCGTCTCGCCCGCAAGTACGGCGAGAACGACGTCGTCATCAACGCCATCGCTTCCCACCACGGAGACACGCCGGCCAAGTATCTGATCTCGAATCTCGTCCAGGCGGCCGACACTCTGTCCGCCGCGCGTCCGGGGGCCCGTTCGGAAACCCTCGAGAACTACATCCAGAGAATCGAACAGCTCGAGACGCTCTGCAAGTCGTTCGACGGCGTCAGCAACTGCTACGCGATGCAGTCGGGACGCGAGGTCCGCGTCATGGTCGTTCCGGACAAGGTCAGCGACGAAGACTCGTTCGCCTTGGCCCGCAAGATCCGCGAAAAGATCGAAGCGGAACTCACCTATCCGGGCCAGATCAAGATTTCCGTCATCCGCGAAGTCCGCGCGACGGAACTGGCCAAGTAACATCCGTCTTATATCCGAATTCCGTTTCTTATCAGAAAGTCAAGTAAGGTCATGGTACGCATATTGTTTCTAGGAGATATCGTCGCTTCCCTCGGACGGCAGATCGTCCATGACCTTTTGCCCGAATTGAAAGAAGAATATTCGATCGATTTCACCATCGCCAACGGCGAGAACGCCACGCACGGGAAAGGACTCTCCCTGGCCCATTACCGCGAACTCGTCGAGGACGGGGTTGACTGCGTCACGATGGGGAACCATTACATGCGCGTCCCGGAGATTCTCGACAAGAGCGCCGAGTACGGCAAGATGATCCGCCCGGCGAACTTCAATCCTTCGATTCCCGGAAGAGGAAGCCTGATCTTCGAACATTCCGGAATCAAGATCCGCGTGACGAACTTGATCGGCAGGGTCGGTATCGATGGGGCGGACTCGAATCCGTTCGACTGCCTCGACAAGATCCTGAACGACGGCGAGAAGGTCAACATCGACTTCGTGGATTTCCACGCGGAAGCGACCGGCGAGAAGCTGGCGCTGGCGAACGCGTTCGACGGCAGGATCTCCTGCATGGTCGGAACGCACACGCACGTGCAGACGAACGACGCGCGCATCCTTCCTCAGGGGACGGGGTGCATCTGCGACGCGGGCATGTGCGGAGGCTACGACACGATCCTCGGGGACGACCCCGAGCCGATCATCCGGCGGACCTGGCACGGTCTGCCTGCAAAGTTCACTTGCCCCAAGAAGGGAAGGGCGTTCCTGAACGGAGTCGTCTTCAGCGTGAACGAACGGACCGGAAAGACCGAGAAGATTGAACCGGTTCAGAAATTTGAGGATTACAGCGAATGAGCAAGAAAGCATTGGATGTCATTTCTTTCCCGGATATCCGGCAGGCGGGAAGACGAAACCCGAAGGCCGGAATCGAACTGCGGGAGGCAGATATGAGCGCGCCCGAGGAACTGAAACAGTGGGCGAAAGGAAAGACCTACTGCCTTTTCACGTCCGGCTGCCAGGCCAACGTCCGCGATTCGGAGATTCTCGAAGGATATTTTACGAATCTCGGAATGAAGTCCGAGGAAGATCCGGAGAAGGCGGACGTCGTTCTTTTCAATACGTGCGCGATCCGCGAGAACGCGGAGAAGAAGATCTACGGCGAACTCGGGACGCTGAAGAAGTCCGCCGAGGAAAACCCGGGGAAGATCATCGGCATCTGCGGCTGCATGGCGCAGGAGGAGAAGCCGATGAAGGTCATCCGCGACCGCTATCCGTACGTCAATCTGGTCTTCGGAACGCACAACATCGATTCGCTCTATTCGCTTTTAACGGCCTGCATTCGTTCGGACGAGCGCGTCTTCGACGTCCGTTCCTCGCAAGGCGACCTCGTCGAAGGCCTGCCTTCCTACCGGAGGGACAAAAACAAGGCGTTCGTGAACATCATGTACGGCTGCGACAATTTCTGCACCTATTGTATTGTCCCGTACACGCGCGGGCGTTTCCGTTCCCGCTCGATGCAGGACATCGTCCGCGAAGTCGAGAAACTGAAGGAAGAAGGATATAAGGAAGTGACCCTGCTCGGTCAGAACGTCAACGCCTACGGCTTCGATTTCGCCGGGGAGAAGGGCATCGGGTTCGCTTCGCTCCTAAAGGAAGTGGCCGGCACGGGGATTCCCCACATCCGCTTCATGACGTCTCATCCGGGCTATTTCACCGAGGACGTCTTCCAGGTCATGGCTTCCTACCCGAACATCATGCCTTCGCTGCATCTTCCTCTGCAGTCCGGTTCGGACGTCATTTTAAAGAGGATGAACCGGCATTACGACACGGAGACCTATCTCAATCTCGTGAAGACCGTCCGGAAATACATCCCGGACATCACCTTGACGACGGACATCATCGTCGGCTTCCCTTCGGAGACCGAGAACGACTTTCTGGGGACGTTAAAGGTCTGCGAGGAAGTCCAGTACGACAACGCCTACACGTTCATCTATTCCCCGCGCGAAGGCACGCCGGCGGCGACGTTTATTGACCGCACGTCTCCGGAAGAGAAGATGGACCGTTTCAACAGGCTTTTAGAAGTCATCGATGCTTCTGCCTCGAAGAAGGCGCAGGAAGAAGTCGGCAAGACGGTCGAAGTCCTGTTCGACACCGTCTCCAAGAAAGACCCGAACCGGATTTCCGGATATTCGCGGCACAACCGCCTCGTCCACGTCAAAGGCGACTCCTCCCTGATCGGGCAGATCCGGAAGGTGAAGATTGTCGAATCCCACACGTATTCTCTTTTAGGGGAACTCCTCGATGAGTGAACTTGAGGAAAAGACCGACGAATTCATCGAGGAATTCATGAATTCCCCGCTCGTGAGATGGTATCTTTCCGTCAAAGAGGCTTACGAGTCCGACCCGCACCTGAACGCCTTGAAAAAGGAAGTGTGGGACGGGCAGAAGAACTTGAGGAACCTCTCCGCGGAAGAGCGGGACAGAGAATTCGTCCGCCTGCGGAAGATTCAGAAGGAAATCGACGAAGACTCTTTGACCGTCACGTATAACGCTCTGAAGGATCGGGTCGAAGCCGAACTGGCCCCAATCCGTTCGCTGTTCCAGTTTTAGTCCCGTTTCGTGATAAAATCTTCCTATGGAAACGCTGGAAACGGAACGCCTGATCGTCCGTCCTTTCGCGGAGAGGGATCTCTGCGACTTTTTCGAATACGCTTCCGTACCAGGCGTCGGGGAAGCGGCCGGATGGAAACACCACTTAAACCTGTCGGAGACGAAGAAAATCCTCAAGATGTTCAGCGAGGATCCGCTCGAGAACGCGGTCGTTCTAAAAAAGGAAAATAAGCTCGTCGGGAGCATCGGACTGCAGAGCGCTTCGAGGATTTCCTCGGATTTCCCGGGTCGGCGGGTCTGGGAAATCGGATACGTCCTTTCGCCTTTTTACGAAAAACATGGTTACATGACCGAAGCGGTCAAAGCGGTCATTTCCTGCGTGTTTAACAAAGATTTAACGGATATTCTCGCGGTCAGCCACTTCGCGGGGAACGAAAAGTCCAAAGGCGTGATCCTGCGTTGCGGGTTCGTGTATTACCGCCTCGTGAAGAACGTCTATTTCGCTCCGATTGACGCGAATAAGGACTTATGGGTGTATCTCTTGACGAAACAAGACTGGGCGGAGAAGAATCCGGCGGCCGTCTCGCACGGCGGGATGGTATAATTTTCAGTGGAATTCCGGGAGAAGAAAACTATGGCAGAAAAAGCAAAGAAAAGCAAAGAATCTTCCTTTACCCCGATGGTGCAGCAGTACCTGGAGGTGAAGGGAAAACATCCGGATCTCATCATCCTTTTCCGCATCGGCGATTTTTACGAGATGTTTTTCGACGACGCGGAGACGGCGAGCCGCGAACTGCAGCTGTACCTGACCTCGAAAGCCGCCGGCGACGGGAAGAAGATTCCGATGTGCGGCATTCCCCACCACGCCTATCTTGCCTACGTCCAGAAACTGCTCGATCACGGCCACAAGGTCGGGATCGTCGAGCAGATGGAGGATCCGAAGCTCGCTAAGGGCCTTGTAAAACGCGACGTCATCCAGATCATCACGCCGGGCGCGAACATCGAGGTGAAGGACGAGCAGGCGAACTATCTGGCCTGTCTCATCGACGCGCAGTTCGTCTACGTCCTCGCTTTCGCCGATCTTTCGACCGGGGAAATCGATGTTCTGAACGTTTCGCATTCGTATCAGGACGTCGTGGCCCAGCTCGTGAACTACAACGCCAAGGAAGTCATCTTAAAGACCTCGACGGACGCTTCTTTGATTCATTCGATCAAATCTTTAACGAAGATCTGCGTGACGTATTTCAATAACGACGAGGATTCTCTGTCCTATCAGCCGCTCTACGAGTACGTCAAGGACGAACGCCAGACGAAGTGCGTCGCGATGCTGATGAACTACTTGCGGGAGACGCAGAAGCGCGAACTCGATTATTTCAAGCCGGCCCGCGCGGTCGTCACGTCGAAGATCCTTTCTCTCGACCATTCGTCAGGGTCAATCTCGAACTGACGAAGCCCTTGAACGGAGAAGGGACGTTCGGTTCCCTGTACTGGCTGCTGAACCGCTGCAAGACCCACATGGGCGAGCGTCTTTTACGCACGTACATCAACGAGCCGTCGAGCGACGTGAACGTCATCAACGCCCGTCTCGACAAGGTCGAAACGCTCGTGAATTCCTTCTTGATCCGCGGGGATCTGGAAAAGGAACTGAACGACATCTACGATCTGGACCGCCTGATCGCCCGTGTCGGGTTCGATTCCTGCTCGGGCAAGGAGATGCTGCAGCTGAAGCAGTCCTTGAGCGTCGTTCCGGATCTGCACAGGACGTTAAAAGAGCTGAACTCCACGCATTTTCAGGACATCGACGGCGACCTCGGGGATTTCAAGGAACTGACGGACCTTTTGGAAAAGGCGATTTCGCCCGACTGCCCTCCGACGATCCATGACGGCGGGATTTTCAAACTCGGATTCGATCCGAAGCTCGACGAAGTGATCAAAATGGCGACCGACGGGAAGGCGTTCCTCGTCGATCTCGAACAGCGTGAAAAGGAACGCACGGGCATCCACAACCTGAAGATTGGGTATTCGAAGATTTTCGGATACTACATCGAAGTCTCGAATGGTTCGTTAAGCATGGTCAAGCCGGAATTCGGATACGTGCGGAAACAGACCATGACAACTGGGGAACGTTTCATCACGGACGAGCTGAAGAAGGCGGAGGACGAGATCCTGCACGCCCAGGAAGTCCGTCTCGACATGGAATATCAGATGTTCCAGGAAGTACGGAAATACGTGAAGGGCTGGACGGAGAAGATCCAGAAGCTCAGCGACGCGGTGGCCCGCCTCGACGTGGCCTGTTCCCTGGCCGAAGTGGCGGCGGGTTCGTCCTACGTCCGTCCGACGTTCAATTCTGAACGCAGGATCGACATCCGCGACGCGCGCCATCCGGTCATCGAAAAGGCGATGCCGGAGAAGGAGTTCGTCTCGAACGACTATAGGATGGATTCCGACCTCGAGGTGCTGGTCATCACCGGTCCGAACATGGGCGGCAAATCAACGTACATGCGCGAACTCGCTTTGATCGTCATCATGGCCCAGCTCGGTTCGTTCGTTCCGGCCTCGAAAGCGGATCTCTACGTCTTCGATTCGATCTATACGCGCATCGGGGCTTCCGACGATCTGATTAAAGGCGAATCGACCTTCATGGTCGAGATGGCCGAGACGAACAGGGCGTTACGGAACGCGACGGCGAATTCCCTACTGATCTTCGACGAAATCGGGCGCGGAACGGCGACTTACGACGGAATGGCCTTGGCCCAGTCGATCATCGAATACATCGTGAACAAGGTCCACGCGAAGACGCTGTTCTCGACCCATTACCACGAGATCACGGGTCTCGTGCAGGACATGAAGACCGTCAAGAACGTCCATGTCGCGGTGAAGGAGGAAGGCCACGACGTGACGTTCCTCTACAAGATCCAGGACGGACCGATGGATAAGTCCTACGGCGTCAATGTCGCTAAACTTGCGGGTCTTCCGGACGAGATCCTGCTCCGCGCGGACGAGATTCTCAACAAGCTCGAAAGCAGGAAGATCGATTATTCCAAGATGAAGACGGAAATCCTCGCCCACGACGAGAAGAAAGAGGATTCCGTCAATAAACCGGTCGTGGACGCCCTGAAGGCGTGCGACCCGCTGACGATGTCTCCGCTCGAAGCGATGAATTTCCTTTTCGAGCTCAAAAAGAAAGTAAAGTAACAGAGAAGAAACAGAAGGAATAACTATGTCCAAGATCCGTTTGATGTCTCCCGAGCTGGCGAACCAGATCGCGGCCGGAGAAGTGATCGAACGTCCCTCTTCCGTCATCAAGGAACTGGTGGAGAACTCGATCGACGCGCACGCGAAGACCATCGAGGTCTCTATTTTGCGCGGAGGAAAAGACCTGATTTCGGTTAAGGACGACGGGGAAGGCATGGACCGGGAAGACGCGAAGATGGCGTTTTTGCGCCACGCGTCCTCGAAGCTCCATTCCGAATACGACCTGATGCGCATCACGACGCTCGGCTTCCGCGGGGAGGCCGTTCCGTCGATCGCCTCCGTCTCCAAGGTACGTATGGTCACTTCGACCGGGGAAGGGGTCGGAAGCGAAGTCGAATCGGTCCCCGGAAAGGACCTGATGGTCAAGGACGCTCCGTTAAGGAAAGGGACGACCTTTGAAGTGAAGGAACTATTCTTCAATACGCCGGCCCGTCTGAAGTATCTCAAAAGCGATCGCACGGAGAACTATTCCTGCATCGAGGTCGTCGAGCATCTCGCCCTGGGTTTCCCGAACATCGCCTTCCGCATGATTAACGACGGGAAGGAAGTCTTCCGCACGACCGGAAGAGGGAATCTCCTCGAGACGATTTCGATCATCTTCGGAAACCAGATTGCCAAGTCCTGCCTGCCTTTCAAGCTCGAAGGGGACGGCTATTCCGGGGAAGGGTACATCTGCCATCCTTCGGTCAATTACTCGACGCGGTACGATATCCTGACGTTTTTGAATTCGCGCTCGGTCTACATTCCGAAAGTCCAGCGCGCCATCATCAACGGATATAAGGACTATATTCCTCCGGAACGCTATCCTCTGGCGGTCATCGCTTTCACGGTCGATTATTCCCTGGTCGACGTGAACGTCCATCCGTCCAAGAAGGAAGTCCGTCTGAGCTGCGAGGAAGCTCTCGCCAACGACGTCTATCAGATGACGAGGAAAGTCCTCGCGACGACCCGCGACACGTTCGCGTCTCCCGAAATCACCGACAGGGACGTTATGAGATTCGTTCCGCAGACGGGTCCTTCCGAAGTGAGGGAAGAAACTCCTGCCCCAACGAATCCGCCCGTCCGGCCGGAACTGAATCCTTCGGATTTCAACTCGGTTCCGTTCGCACCCGTAGAACCTCAAAAGACGGAGGAAGGGACGGAAGAACATTACGGCTCCGCCCAGCTCGAATCGCTTTTCGCCCACGAGGAAGAAGAAGCGGGGAAGGCCGCTTTCCGCGTGGAGGATTCCCAGGGATACATCGATTATTCATCGAGAGACCGCAAACCGGTCGTCCCGCCGAAAGAGAATTCCACGTTCCCGACCCTGTTCCCGATCGGACAGGTCCTGATGACTTATATCGTCTGCGACGCGGCCGACGGGATGTACCTGATCGACCAGCACGCCGCTGCCGAGCGCATCAATTTCGAGATGTGCCAGCGTCAGTTCGAAGGGGAGAAGACGTTCGTCGCGCCTCTGTTCCCGATTGTTTTGAATCTCTCGCATTCCCTGATGTCGAACTTCGACGAAGCGCATCAGAAAGCGCTGAAGCAGCTCGGCATCACCGTGAACGCCTTCGGGCCGGATTCGGTGAAGGTCGACGAGATTCCGGATTTTCTCTCCCACAAGAGCGACGACGCGGTCCTGCGCGACATCGTCACGCAGATTCTGACCGATTCGAAAGTGGATGTCACGGAAATCGAAAGGAAGGCCATCGCGACCAAGGCCTGCCACATGTCCATCAAGGCGCACCGGATTCTGACACATCAGGAACAGGTCGATCTGATCAGGACGCTGGCCGGCTGCAGGAATCCTCTGAACTGCCCGCACGGGCGGCCGACGGTCATCCGCATCAGCCAGTACGACATCGAGAAGCTCTTTAAGCGGACCGGGTTCGGATCGTGATTTACGTCATTTTGGGCCAGACGGCATCCGGGAAGACGAAGCTCGCCAGCGACTTGGCAAGGCGTTTTCACTTGCCGCTGATTGGGGCGGACGCCTACCAGGTCTATCAGGAACTCAATATCGGCACGGCGAAGCCCAATAAGGAAGAACTCGAAGGGCTCGAGTATTTCCTGATCGATGACCGCAGCGTGGCTTCTCCTCTGAACGTCATGACGTATCAGAAGGAATGCCGCGCGGTACTCGATCAATATCAGAGGGAAAAAAGGGACGTTATCCTTTCCGGAGGGACGCTCCTATACGTGCGCGCCGCGCTCTATCCGTACGAGTTCGCTTCCGAAGAGGAACGCCCGGAAATCACGGGGTACGTGAATTCCTTAACCCCGGAAGAAGCTCTGAAACTTTTAGAAGAAAAAGACAGGGAAACATTTGAGAAAGTGGATAGAAACAACCCTAGGAGAGTAAGTAGAGCGCTTGTTCTCGCCCTCGAAGGGAAGAAGGCTTCCGAGAAGGCGAAGGAGCAGGCCGAGCCGCTCTATCCGTGCAAAATCTATGCGATCGAAATCGATAAGGACGAAGGGAATAAAAAGATCGACCTCCGAGTCGACGAAATGTTCGAGGAAGGACTAATCGGGGAAGTGAAATCCCTGCTCGGCCGGTTCGATCCTTCCTTATCTTCTCTGCAGGCTATCGGATATAAGGAAATCATCGAAGGCCTGCGTTCCGGACAGAGCGAGGAAGAGATGAAGGAGAAAATTAAGCTCGACACGAGGCGTTACGCCAAGCGCCAGCGCACGTTCCTTCGCCACCAGTTTCCCTCCATCCGTTTCCTTTCTAAAGAGGAAATCCGGGAAGAGATCGAGAGCGATATGAAAAAAGATTCGTAGAATAAATAGGGGAGGATGCATCATGATTGTCTGCTACGGGGAAATTCTGATCGATTCGTTCGTGAACGGAGAGAAAAAGGAAGAGCACGTCGGAGGTGCTCCGTTCAATCTGGTCATGGCGGCTAAGAAAGTCGGCGCGTCTGTTTCGTTCCACGGCGCGATTGGAAACGACGAGGCCGGGAAACTCATTGAGGACTATTTTAAGAAGGAAAAGCTTCCTCTTTCGGGATTAAGGATCGTCCCTGATCAGAAGACCACAATCGCCCAGGTCACCCTGAAGGACGGGGAACGGGATTTCCGTTTTCTGCGCGATCCGGGCGCGGACGTCTTCTTCGACGAGTCTTCCCTAGACGACATCGCCCATGGGGACATCGTCCATCTCGGTTCCCTGATGCTCTCTTCCGAAAAGGGACGTGAATTCGCCCGCAAGGTCGTGAAGAAGACCAAGGAACTGCACAAGCTTTTATCCTTCGACATCAACTTCCGCTCGGATATCTTCAAAGATTCCGCCGAAGCGCTCCGCATCTACGAAGAATTCTATCCGCAGGCGGACATCGTGAAATTCAGTTCCGACGAACTGGCGCTGTTCACGAAGGAGAAGGATGTAGAAAAGGCCCTGCCTCTTTTAAAGAAAGGACCGAAGCTGGTCCTGGTCACTTTGGGCAAGGACGGGTCGCTCGCGTATTTCCGTGAGAAGACTCTTCCTGTTCCGTCGGTTTCCGTTCACCCCGTCGACACGACCGGAGCCGGAGACTGCTTCTTCGGAACGTTCTTAAGCCAAATCGACTCGATCGGGTTAGAAGAACTCTGTGCCATTCCTTCCCTGATGAAGAGCGCCCTGCGCTTCAGCAACATCGCCGCAGCTCTGACCACGCAAAAGCGCGGAGCTCTTTCCGCCCTTCCGACCTATAAGGAAGTCGAGAAAGCGATGCAGGAAAATCCTTTGACGAGATTCTAAAAAGAACATAAAAAGCGCCTCCTTTCGGAAATACAATCTTCGGAAGACGCTTTTCTTTTACTTCTTTTCGGCTTTCTTCCCGGCTTCTTCGTGCGCTTTCTTCTCAAGATCCTTCAGTACGTCCAGGGAATAGTCGTATTTCTTCCCGCAGAAGGAGCAGGACACTTCGACCGGCTTTCCTTCGCCGACGATTTTCTTCAGTTCTTCTTCCCCTAAGGAAGAAAGGACCCGTAACCCGCGCTCGTAGGAGCAGTTGCACTTAAACTGTACGTCTTTTTTTGAAAGGAAGTCGATGTCGAATCCTTTTAAGACGGTCTTCAAAAGATGCTCCGGCGTGTCTTCTTCCTTCAGAGTCTCCGTGACTCCTTTGAACGTTAATTCCCGAATAATTCTATCTACATCGATTTCATAAATTCCCAAAACAT
>CAYUFI010000007.1:0-45480 GCA_964444175.1 uncultured Clostridiaceae bacterium
TCCGCCATGTGCAAGATTCGAACCCGGTCAAAGACGGGTTCGTTTTTTTTATTCCAAAATACGAAGGAATATCCGGATAAAATCAAGATTTTCCGTTCAGCGTCCTAATGGGGTGAAAGAAAAAGGAGGCCTGAAGGACAGTCCGTCCCTTAGAGGCCTCCGCTCGGCGATCTTTTAAACCTTGAGCGGCTCGGACCGGGTCCGCCGGGTCTTCCTTATCCGCCGACGGGTTCTCCGCCTGGCCGGGAACCTGCTAAACAGAACCGATGGTCGAGACTTTCGAAAAGACGGTTACCGATCCGACGGCCGTCGAACCGCTCTTTAGCGTATAGGTCTTGCCGGAAACCATCGCAGGAGACGAAAGGATGAGCGCTTCGCCCGTCTTCTTCGTCGTCTTGGTAAGGACGGTATTCCCGTCGCCGTCGGTCAGCGTGAACACCGTTCCGGCATAGGAAGCTAACAGGCAGAAACGGACGAGGAGGAGAAGATATTTTGACTTTTTTATGGTCCCGATCTCCTTTCTTTTCTTCCATAGGAGGATTGAAAGAACGGGGGTGCAACAGGAAAGTTGAATCTTTAAGTATACTTTCTCTAAATAGGAAGTCCGGTTTCAATAGGCACGAAAAAAGGCCTTTAAGAACGTTTGAGCTCTTAAAAGCCTCTATTTTGTCTTCGGTCGGATTATTCCCCGCTTTTAGGAGGAAGAGGTCCCTTGTCGGAAACAGGAGCCCTGTTCTGCGCGGCCTCGGCGGCCAGCTGGGTCTTCCTCGCCTCTTCGGCGGCCTTGATTGCCTGATCGCGGCGGATCTCGATGTCCCTGACCTGGGCCTCAGACGCTTTCTTATCCTGCGCGAGCAGTTCGGCCAGACGCTTTTCCTGCGTGGAACGGCGCACGGCGTCCTTCTCGTAACGGTTCGCGAAGTGGTTCACGAACCCGAGGAAGAAGCACATCGCCAATAAGCACACGAGCGTGCCCACGATCCGGAAATCGATTGGGCGGGACATGCCCCAGGCCGTCGCCCAGTTCTTCTCGGCCTGGTAGATCGAATTGTACTTCGCTTCGACCGGGGAGTTGTAGGCGAACATGCCTAAGACGCACATCGCCAGTCCGCCAAGCCAGAAAAAGCCCGTGACGGAATAGGCGACGATTTCCTTGGTTCTGTCCTTCTGTCTCTTTTCTTCGGAATTCTTAGCCATGGGAAACGGTTAGTTCTTCTTGTCGTCGGAAGCGGGGGCCTGCTGATCGGCAGCGGGCTGTTCGGCCTTAGCCTTATTCCGCTCGGCAATCATCTTCTGTTCGTACTGGGTCAGATCGGAGAAAACCTTCGTGAAGCAGCGGACCCACGCGTCGCGGTAACCCGGGATGAGCGGGGTGAAGATGTTCGCAAAGCTGTTCATGACGTCCTGAAGCTTGGCTCCTTCCGGAAGCTTTCTCTGTCCGGAGAAGAAACCGAACCCGTCCTGCATCCTCTTGATCGAATCGAGGAAGATGACGTCGGTGGACTTGTTGTGCTGGTTCAGGAAGTTGAAGAATCCGACCAGGCGTCCCATCTCGTTCGAGATGAAAGCGCAGGAAGGATCGACTTTCGGATCGAAGCCCGGCTGGGTCGACGGATCGACGCCGTTGTTCTCGCGTTCGGCCGCGATGTACTGACGGACGGAGTTGTTGTATTCGATGAACTTCGAATTGAAGCTGACCGCGACGGCGCGGAACGCCAGCGAGCGGTAGAACGGATCGTCGACGGTCAGAAGCGTGTCGAGATCGGACTCGAGAGTTCCGGCCTTGCGGAACTGTTCGCGGAAACCGACGCAGATGTCCGCGATGGTTTCGTGCAGACCGACGATGTAGTCGATGAGCTGAATCGATAAAGAGGTCTCGACGTAGACCTTGCCGTGGTCGAGGCGGACGATGTTCGCGTTCTCGCCGTAGACCGAATCGTAGAATTCGTGGACCTGGCCCGAGATGCGGTCGCCGATGGTCTGGCCGGTCTCGTTGCCGTCCTTATCCTTGACCGGCGCCTTGTTGTTCTTGCAGAAAACCGTGAACGGAGATCCTTCTTCCAAAAGATGCGCGAGCATCTTTCCGCGGCTCGTGTAGGCCTCGACGGAATACCCCTTCTCGCCGGCCGGCATTAAATATTCGATGGTGTCGCGGATCAGGATTCCAATCTGATAGAGTCCCATGACATAGCGCGTCTGTTCATTCATAATTTTTTTTACTTTCCTCCCAAGAAAATAACCTTTGTTATTATAACGCATGTTCCCTTTCGATTCTACACTTAGGAAAAAGCGCGGCTCAATCCTTCAGCTTCCCATCCGCGCCGAGGACCGTGTCGCGCATGTCCGCGACCGTCTTCACGACGTATTTCGCCTTCTTCCGCACGCTTTCCTCGCCGGAAAGCATCGCGTACGAATTCGGGAAAGAATCGAAGAGCGACATGTCGTTGAACGAGTCCCCGGCCACGGCGATTTCGTCCTTGGTCAGGTGCTTTCCCTCGATGTAGCTCTCTAACGTCGAAGCCTTCGTCACGCCTCCCGTGGTGATTTCGATCATCGGAGGAGAGACGGCGATCGTGAACTTGCCCGGGAACTTCTGCTCGATCGACATCTTCGCGGCGATCCCGCGTTCCCTGGCCTTCTTCATGTTCAGCCCGAAGCACGGCATGAGCTTATAGACCGGATGGTGCGCGACGGCCTGGATGAATTTCGTTTCGGAAGTGATATATTTTTCGCGATAGACGCCTAAGAACCTATTCGCCAGCGTCGCGGCGAGCACGAGCATGTTCCCCATGTCCGTCGGGGCGATCTTGATGTAGTCCGTATCGTCGAAAAGCATCCACCCGATGATGCCGTAATCGTTGCGCGCCGACATGTAGAGTTCCATGATGGCCTGGCGGTCGAGCGGGTGGGAGACGGCGATCTGTCCGTTCTCGACCACGTACGTCCCGCAGCAGCCGAGCATCTCGGTCTCGAAGCCGAGTTTCTTGTTGACCATCTTCCCCATCCTTCTCGAGCGTCCGCTCACGAGGACGATGTCCCCGCCCGCGCCGTGGAAGTCGCGCAAAAACTTCACGTTCTTCTTGGATATCAGGGATAAGCGTCTTTTCGGATAGAACAGGGTTCCGTCCAGATCGGTGGCAATCAGTTTGATCATAACTTCGTCCAAAGGGAATACAGATATTATATCAAAACGGAGAGGGCTAGAAGCTTTTTAACGTCGTCACGGAAGGTTTCGTGAACTGCTTGGGGTATTCTTCCGTGCATAAGGAGAAATCCCCCGCAATCGAAGCATCCGCGTAAAGGGTGATCGCTGAGTTCTCCGCGTCGACGACCTGGAAGAAGCAGACGGGGTCTTCCCCGGTCAGTTCCTTCAAGGAAGAAAGGAGGGTCTTTGTCTCATCGAGCGAGTCGCAGTTATAGAGCGCGGTCGTGTACATGTCCCCGTACCCGGAATCCTGAACTAAGACGGACGTCGAGGCGAAATACTGGTGGGAATACCCATAGACGGAGGAAGAAGGATCCGCGTCGACGATGTGCGTCCGGCGGTCCTTGCGGTTCCCGTTTTCATCCAGCGTGTAGAAATACTGGTTGTAGTATCCCGACGTTGAGAAAGAGAACGAACCGGCGTGTTTCAGAACGTAATCCGCGCTCGAATAGTCGTTTTCATAGATTCCCGCGCGGGACTCCTCGGCGTAAAGAGGGCTCGCCAGGGTGAATTCCCAGGCGGACGAATCGGGCTTTTCCCCGTTGCACACGATCGAGGAAGCGCCGGAATTGATGAAATAATTAGCTTCTGGATACTTCCTGCGGAACAGTTCGGTCGCTTCGCCTTTGCCGAATCCGCCGAACGTCAGCGACGGACGCAAGAACGTCTCGCCATGATTGACCGAGCCGGTGATTTTGCCGAGCTCGACCCCGGTCGCCTTGTGTTCTTCGGCGTATTCGTCGATGCGGGGAATCGCGTCGAAACGGATCGAATGCGTCTCGTCGTTAAAGACGAGGGCTTCCTTCAGCTCTTCTGCGCTCGGAGTCATGTTCGCCGCGTAAGCGACGTACTCTTCCTTCGGATCCTCGAAGATCACGCGCTTCTGGTTCTGCGAGACATCGTAATATTTCTCCCGCACGGAGTCGTCCCCGCTGTAATCGATCGATTCGGTGATCCAGTAATCCCAGAGCAGAGAGAGAGCCCCGACGCCGATATCGAACTTCCCGTTTGAAGCGAGCGAGAAATCGAGAGATTTCTTCAAGGCGTCGTAGAGGCGCGCGTCGTAGACGACGTCCGTCCCTTTGCCGTACGAATCGTTCAGGGACTTGAGATTGTGGATTATTTCCCCGTTCGTGTCGTCCTTATAGTAATAATGCCGGTCGAAGAGGGCGTGCGTGTAACGGAAATTGTCCCGGAATTCCTCTTCGAAATCCTTGTTCCGGATGGCGTCGGCTTCTTCATTGGTCCCCAAGACCGAATCGGTCCTGACGAAATACGAAAGATCGATGGACGTCCCGAAAAGCGGGACGATTGAAGGGGAGGAGAGAGACTTGCCGGACGCGTCGCAGAGATGGATTGTCCCGTACCCCGCGCTGATTTCCGGGGCGGAGACATCGATCCTGTATCCCCCTTCGCATTTGCGCACGGTCGCGTCGCTTAAAAAGAAAAGATTCCTCGCCGCGCTCGAAGAAGAACCCGAGCAAGAGGCAAGCAAGAACAGGGATAGGAAGGAAAGGCGGAAAAGCTGTTTTTTCATGGAGGGAATCTTTGCAAGATTCAGTATACGGCAAAAGCAAGAAAAAAGGGCGGAAGAACTCCGCCCGAAACGGCGATTCGGAAGCAGGACTACGCCTCGACCTCGATCAGACCGAAGTTGCCTTCCTGCCTCTTGTAGAGGATGCAGGTCTTCGAAGTCGAAGAATCGATGAAGATGTAGAACGAATGGTCGAGCGCCTCCATGCGGTCGAGCGCTTCCTCGACGTCCATCGGAATCAGGGCGATTTGTTTCTTCTTGACGATCTTCGGAATCTCGTCGCCCTTCTCTTCCTCAATGAGGTCGAGCCTCATGTCCTCGGCGAGCGAGTTGCGCTTCTGCTGGTTGACCTTCTGGGTCTTCAGACGGCGCATCTGTTTTTCGAGCTTGTCCATCGCCAAGTCGATCGCGGAATACGCGTCCTGGGCCTTGACCTTGGCGCGGAGATCCGTGTTCTTCCCGTGGATGTTGATTTCGACGGTCTGGTCGAGATGCCCGACCGAGAACGTCACGACGCAGCGGACCGAAGAAGGATTGTCAAAATATTTATCGAAACGCGAGAGCTTTCTTTCCGCCTGCTCCTTCATAGCAGGGGTAACCGCCACTCCGCGACCTACAACCTGAAAATCCATAAGTTTCTCCTTTCCAGAGGACGTGCCTCTTTCTGTACTTTTATTATAACATGTAAGCGCTTGCCCGCAAGGAGGGCGCATTTGAAAAAAAGCGCTTTTTATAAGGCGCTTTCCATAGAATGGTGAGAGAGAAATCAGTCGGAATCCGGGCTCAGGTCCGGGCTCTTATACCAGCGTTCCTGGTCGATGACGCGAATCTTCCCTTCCGGCGAATCGGAGAGGAGGACGCCGCCGTTCTCGCGGTAGAAACGGAGCAGGGCGACCGATTCCTTAGTTAGGACTTCCCCGGGGATGACGACCGGGATGCCCGGCGGATACATCATGACCGACTCGGACGAGATTTCCCCGATGCAGTCGTCCACCGGGACGAGCTTGTTCGGCGCGTTAAAGGCCTCGCGCGGACGGACGATGAGCGGAGGGTAGGAATACGAATGGACCGGGACGGAAAGCTTCCCTTTCTTCCCGTAATATTCCTTCGAGAGCCAGCGAAAGCCTTCGACGAGCTTTTCGGTGTCTTCCTTGGTGGTCCCCAGTCCGAAGATCGCCAGGACTTCGGAAATCTCCGCCAGTTCGAGCTGGATGTTGAACTTTTCGCGCAGCAGGTGGTAGACGTTTAGACCCGTGATGCCGAGAGCCGACACGTTCACGACCAGTTTCGAAGGGTCGCGCGCGAAACGTCCGGGCCGGCCCAGATACGAGTCGTCCAGGACGCTCAGCCCCGGGATCTTCGAAATTTCCTTCGCGGCGTATTCGGCCAGTTCCACCGAGCGGTCGATCCGTTCCTCCCCGTGGAAATAGAGTTCCTTCCTCGCCGCGTCCAATGACGCGAGCAGGATGTGGTTCGGCGAAGTCGACGACATCATGGCGTAGGCCTTGAAGACGCGGTAATAGTCGAGCCTGTCCCCTTTCATCAGGATCATCGACGTCTGGGTCAAACTGCCCGCGGTCTTATGGATCGAGAGGGTCGAGATGTCCGCCCCGGCGTCCATCGCCGAAAGAGGCATCTTCTTAGAAAAAGCGAAATGCGCCCCGTGTGCCTCGTCGCAGATGACGGCGAGCCCACGTTCGTGCGCGTAATCGCAGATCCGTTTCAGATCCGAGACGATCCCGAAATAGGTCGGGTTGATGACGAAGACTGCCTGCGCGTCCGGATTCTCGTCGATGGCTTTCTTGTACGTTTCGAAAGGAACCCCGTTCGCGATCCCGGTCTCCCCGTCGATGTCCGGCGAGACGAACACCGGGTAGGCTCCGGAAATGATGAGTCCGTTGATGACCGACTTGTGGCAGTTGCGCGGAAGGATGATCTTGCCTTTGGACGGAACGACCGCCAGGAGCATCGAGATGATCCCGCCCGTCGTGCCGTTCACCGAGAAGATCGCGTGGTCGGCGCGAAACGCTTCCGCCGCGAGTTCTTCGGCTTCCTTGATGACGCCCTGGGGATGGTAGAGGTTGTCGAGTCCGATTGGCGCGTTGAAATCCGCCCGGAAGATCTTGTCTCCGGCGTATTCGGCGAGGTCGGTCGTGAAACGTCCCATCTTGTGTCCGGGGACGTCGAAAGGAACCGGGTCCGAATTCTCGTATTTCAGACAGGCTTCTAAGAACGGCTCTTTTTTCTGCCGTTCGTCTTCTTCTTTCTGATCCATTTCGGAAATCCGCTTACCGATTAGTGATTACGGATGTATTCCTGCAATTTTTCGACGTAATCGAGCTTCTCGAACGGAAGATCGAGGTCCGGGCGTCCGAAATGCCCGTAGTTGCAGAGATCCTGGTAACGGAACGTCGGATGGCGCAGGGAGAAACGGTCGATGATGCCCTGCGGGGTGAAGTCGAAGAGGGCTTCGACCGCCGCGAGGATCTTTTCCTTATCGACCTTCTCGGTCCCGTAGGTCTCGAGGGCGATGCTGACCGGCTTTGAGACGCCGATGGCGTAGGCGAGCTGGATCTGGCAGCGGTCCGCGAGTCCGGCCGCGACGATGTTCTTCGCGCAGTGGCGCGCCGCGTAGGCCGCCGAACGGTCGACCTTGGTCGGGTCCTTGCCCGAGAAGGCGCCGCCGCCGTGCGGGCAGGAGCCGCCGTAGGTGTCGACGATAATCTTGCGTCCGGTGACGCCGGTATCTCCCGCCGGGCCGCCGATGCAGAAGCGCCCGGTCGGATTGATAAACGCGCGGTAATCGAGGTTCATTCCGAAAGATTCGACCACCGGGTCGAGGACGCGTTCCTTTAAGAACGAACGGAATTCGTCCATGTTCGCATCGGTAATCCCTTCGTCGTGCTGGCAGGAGAAGACGACCGTGTCGATGCGGAGATGCTTCGGGTCTGTGTAGTCGACCGTGACCTGGGACTTCATGTCCGGACGGGCGTGCGGAAGCATGCCTTCGTGACGGAGCCTCGAGGCGTAACGGACGATCTTGTGGGCCATGACGATCGGGAGCGGCATGTAGTTCTCGGTCTCGGTCGTGGCGTAACCGAACATGATGCCCTGGTCTCCCGCGCCGAGCTTCTTCTCGTCGAAGGAGGCGTCGACGCCGCGGGAAATGTCCGGGGACTGCTGCTTGATGAGGTTATCAATCTTGCAGCTGTTGCACCCGATGCCGACGGACGCATCGGTGTAGCCGATTTCGCGCAAGACCCTGCGGGCGATGCTCTTGAAGCGGATGCCCTTGGCCTTGGTGGTGACTTCCCCGGCGAGGACGATGTGTTCCTTGGTCGCGAGAACTTCGACGGCGACTCGCGAATACTGGTCCTGCTCCAAGCAGGCGTCGAGGATCGCGTCGGCGATGTGGTCGCAGATTTTGTCCGGATGTCCTTCGGAGACGGATTCGGACGTGAATAAAACTTTTGGATTCATAAGGGTTTATGCCTTTCTAAACGGACGCGCCGGAGCGTTTGCGTTTTTAGTATAAAAGGATTGGAGAGGAATGCAACCACTTTACGCGATATGCTCTTCCTTCATGAGCTCGCGGAGCGCTTTGCTCAGCTGATCCGGGCAGGACGTGTTCTTGAAGCCGCAGCGCGTCCCATCGAGGGCTTCGGCGACTTCCTTCATCTTCCTTCCCTTAATCAGGCGGCCGATTCCCTGCAGATTTCCCGGGCAGCCGCCGATGACGGAAAGACCCGTAATCGTGTCTCCGTCGTACGTGATGCGCATCTCTTTCGAGCAGACGTCTTTCGGATGATAGATGAATTCTTTTTCCATAAAATATAACGGCCTTTCTATTCGGATGAATTCTTCTGCGCTTCCTGAGCGCGGTAGGAAGGGACGGATTTCAGGACCGCCGCGGTTAAGAACGCCACGGCTCCTCCTGTAGCTAACGACAGAACCGCCAGGACCGGGAAGTACAGGATCATGTACGGGGTCTGGACAATCCAGACGTAGACGAGGATCTGACCGAGGACGTGCAGGAACGAGCCGATGAACGAAAGCGAGTAGATGCTCATCTTCGTGAAGCAATAGAGCAGAATCGTCGCCAGGTTCGAAAGAACCATTCCGCCTAGAGCCAGAAGGAAGCTTGTCCCGAATCCTCCTCCTAAAAGCGCGACGAGCAGGATTTTCGAAACGTTGACGCCTAGATAATACCACGGTCCCAGATAAAAGAGGGCGAATAAGGACGGAAGATTCGCCAGTCCCAGCCGGAAGCCCGGCACGAACGAGGGGATGTAGCCTTCTACCCAGTGCAGGACACTCGCTAAGGCGACTAAGAAGGCCATAACGGTCATTTTCCGGATACGTTCGGATCTCATGACTTTTCCTCCTTACGCGTCCGGCCCGCCGCCGTTCTCGTCGTAGGCGTAGAGCTCGAAGCGCATCGAGTTCGGAAGGCAGACCACCGGCAGGTGCACCATGTCGACCTTGCCCTGGTAGGCGCAGTCGTGGGTCGGGGAGTCTTCCTTCGTGACCTGAATGGCCCCGTCTTTGACCGTCAAATCGACCTGCGTCCCGTAGAGCCCGGAAAAATACGAATAGGACGGCTCGTTCTTCCCGTCCACGATGAAGTACGTCCCTTTATAAGAAGAGAAATCCCGGACGGCGTTCAGGTCGCTCACCGAGAGCGTCACCGTCTTCGTCCCCGAAGCGGGTTCGGAATACTGTTCCCCTTCCTTCAGTTTCCTTCGGAACGAGACCGTGTATTCCATGTCCTCGTTCCCGTTCGAGACCAATAAGGAACTCGAGATGAGCCGGTTCTGGTAGTAGGCGGAAGCAAAAAGCGTCGTGCCGCTATCGGCGTTCAGCGTGAACCACGACCATACGAAAACGCCGGCCGTCACGGCGAGGACCGCCACAAGGACGATCCCGTCGCGCCAGCCGAACGTCAGTCTTTTTGCTTTTCCTTCCGTCTTCCCCATTTCCGGAATTAGAGCGTGACCTTCAGGGTCTTCCCGTCCGGTCCCGGAGTGGAATTCAGATAATCGACGACTTCCTGGGCCTTCTGCGGAGTGATGACCTTGCAGGTCTTCACCTTCGTGACTTCCCCGTGGATGACCGCGTCGACAAGACCCGAGCATCCCGGATAGCCGCAGCCGCCGCAGTTCGCGCCCGGCATCATCGACAGCATCTTGACCGCGCGCTCGTCTTCCTTGACCTTGAATTTCTTCGAGACGAAGGCGATCGCGATTCCTAAGAGCACCGCCGCGACGACGATAACGAGGACCGTCCATAAGATTTTCAACGCATCCATACTTTATTGATCCTTTCTTTCTTCCTGTCCGGCCGATCCGTTCTTGTCTTCCTCTTTTTCATCGGATTCCCCTTCCTTCTTCGCTTCGTCCCTGTAGTTGCCCACAAGGTTCTTCGTGATGACAGAAAGGCTCGTTTCCTCTTCCCTGCGCCCGCACTGCAGCATACAGCCCGCGCAGCCCACTTCGGCCTTCGGGCAGTTGTCCGGAGCCTTCGTATGCTTGTTGAGCAAGTACGTCAGGACGAACGCCGCGATGAGAACGAGGACGAGGACGACCGACAGGACGATTTTCAGCCAGGTTTCCATACTTTATCCGAGCAGTCCGCTGAAGCCCATGACCGCTAAGGCCATGAAAGCCGTGCAGATGAACGATAAGGCCGCGCCCTTGAAGGCCTTGTGGGTCGTCGACAGGGCGAGTTTGTCCTGCATCGCAGAGAAGAGAATGAGGACGAGATAGAAACCGAGCGGAACACCCAGGCAGAGGCCGAAGACCGTCTGGAGCTGTTCTCCCCAGCCGCCGGCCGGATTGACTTCCGCGTAGGAAGCGACCTGCAGGGCCAGACCGAGGACGACGCAGTTCGTCGTAATCAGCGGCAGATAGATGCCTAACGCTTTATATAAGGACGGCATGAACTTCTTCATGACGATTTCGAGCATCTGGACCAGGGAAGCGACGACCAGAATGAAGATCGGAGTCTGCAGGAACCCGATGCCGAGGGCGTTCAGAAGGAACTGCAGCGCCCAGCAGATGAGTCCCGAGAGGAAGCAGACGAACGTCAGGGCCGCGCCCATGCCGACCGAGGATTTCCAGTTGTTGGAAATGCCGATGTAGGAGCAGAGGCCCTTGTAGCCGGCCAGGATGATGTTGTTGACCAGGATGGAGCTTAATAAAGTAACTAAGAATGTCATAATTTCTCTCCTCCTTGATTAGGCCTTAGCCGGAGCCGGCTTCTGAAGGTTGGCCTTTTTCAGCTCCGCTTCTTTCTTAACCTTTTTCTCGTCGTGCTTCATCAGGCACAGACGGAACAGACCCATGACGATGCCGATCCATAAGAATCCGCCGACCGCCTGATCCATCAAAGCGATCTTATATTCGCCTAAGGGCAGCCATTCGACAATCGTCTGGCTCGTGAACGGATTGACGAGCGTGAAACCGCCGGTTCCGAGGAACTCGCGCGGAATCGCGATCAGGAGACAGGCAAGTAAGAATCCGACCGACTGTCCGACCGCGTCGCACATCGAATCGGTGACCGTGTTCTTGTTGGCGAACGCCTCGGCTCTTCCGAGGATGATGCAGTTGACCGTGATCAGCGGCAGGAACTCACCTAACGCCGCGGCCAGGTCCGGCGTGAACGCTTCCATCAGGAGCTGGACCGTCGTGACTAGAGACGCGATAATGACGATGTAGACCGGAATACGGATTTCGCTCGGGATCAGCTTGCGGATCGCCGAGATGATCGTGTTCGAGAAGAACAGGACCAGGAAGACCGCGACAGACATACCGATCGTGTTGTTGATCGACTGGGTCGCGATGATGACCGGGCACATGCCGAGGACGATCGAGAGGGTCGGGTTCTCGGAGAAAATGCCGTTGAGAATGATCTGACTTTTTTTCATATTTCCCTAATCTCCTTTATTTGACCGACTTGGAATATTCGATCATCTCGTCGAAGACCTTCTGGATGGCCGGAAGAGTGAACTTTGCGGAAGCGCCCGACTGGATCGTTCCGCCTTCCGAATACGGGACGGTGACCTTGCCGGCCGCGCCGATGCCGATCGTATCCTCGGTTCCGGAGATGTACTGATAACCGATAATGTTGTAGTTGGCCTGAGCGACCAGAGCGCCGAAAGTGACCGTGCCGGAATAGCCTTTCCCGGTCGTTCCCTGATAGTAGAAATACGTGTTGCTGTCGTCCGCGGCAATCCGGTACCCGCGGTCGATGTTCGGGTAGCTCTCCGCATCGATGCTGAGCTCGGTGCGAGCGTCGGCCGAATACGTCAGCTTCAGCGAATCCATGATGTTGTTCATGGCCGCGTTCTGCTTGTTGATCTCGATCTGGGCGATCTTGTCTTCGGTGAAGTAATTCACGACTCCGAGGACGCCGCCGCAGACGAGGCAGACGATGCCGAGGACGAGCGGATACTTGACGTAGGTCGACATCTCTTTCTTCTTGCCGGAAACAGGAGCCGGATTCTGAACTTTTTCTTCGGACATGCTATTTTCCTCCATTGAAATCGTTGATGACCGCCTTGAAGCAGAGATCACTCAGACCGGCCGTGACCGACGCGCCGGAAAAAGTATACTCGCTCGAAAGGGTCTTGAACGAGCTCGTGAGCGTGTACGGATTTTCGACCGTGATGAGGGAAGCGCACTTCTGGACAACTTCCGGTGTGACGGTAACAAGATCGTTGTACGACAGGACGTCCACGCCGATGATGCCCTTTCCGTTGACGATGAGGGCGTATTCGACGTGCATGTTGTCTTTCTTCAAAGACTCTTCGTCCGTCTTAAAGTTTTCCGCGTTGATTGGAGTGGTCGTGACATCGTAGTAGGCGGAAGCTTCTCCGTTCACTTCGAAACCGGTGATCTTCATCGAGTACGAACCGGCATTCGTCTTGGCGGAGAACTTGACCGGAGCGTCGGACTTATCCTCGACGACCAGCGCGTTCTGGTCGATAGTGGAGGCGATGCCCTGCGAATCGAGCAGGGAGTTGATTTCCGTGACGTAAGAAGGATTTCCGGATAAGTCGTCAGAAGTCCTGTGGTAGGCACCGAAGACGCCGCCGAAGACCATGGCGACCACGACGACGGCGGAAATAAGGATCGAATTGCGCTTCATGTGCTCGGTCTGTTTGCCGACGAGGAGCTTTTCGATCAGAGGGCTGATCATGTTCTGCGTCAGAATAGCCAGAGCGACGCCTTCGGAGGCAGCCGCCTGGTAGCGGACGAGCATCGTGATGAAGGCGCAGACGGTGGCAGACATGACGCGGCCGGTGCGGCTCGTCGGATTCGTGACCGGATCGGTCAAACATAAGAAGCCGCCGATGAGGACGCCGCCCATCAGGATCTGACGGAAGGCGAACTCAAACGAATGGACACCGAAACCGGAGGCCAGAGCCATCACGAACGTCCCTAAGAAGATCGTTCCGATGTAGAAAGCCGGGGTTCTCCAGTCGATGACCTGTCTCACGGCGAGGTAGATGCCGACGACGATGACGACGATCGCGAGGGCTTCCCCGATTGTGCCGTCGAGGGCGTTGGAGAACAGAAGCTTATAGACCGACGTGTTGTTGTTGAGGGTCGTCCAGCCGAGCGACTGGGTGTAGGACATCTCGGAAGCGCCGGAGTTGATGGCGTAGAGGTCCGGGGAGTTCTCCTTCATCCAGGAAACGTAGCTCGAAGAGATCCAGCTCTGGAAGCAGAACTGGTAGAAGACGCGTCCGACGACCGCCGGATTGAAGATGTTGTGGCCGAAGCCGCCGAAAATATCCTTGGCGAGGAAGGTTCCGACAATCGCGGAAATCGCCATGCCGTAGATGTATTTCGGGGTAATCGAACCGTCGAGTGGGAGAGCCGGCATCAGGAGCGTCAGGATGAGGCCCGTGATCCAGCCGTAGGAATGGACAATCTGGAAGCACCAGTTCTTCAGGCGGAGAGGGGTCTCCTTGACCTTCTTATCCCATAAGCAGGGCAAGGCCCAGATGGCGTCGCAGGCGACCGAGACGGAAACGCAGATTGCGAGGGCGATGAGGCCCGAGTTCCCGTAGCGCGCCCCGTAGAGCGGAGAAACGTAATAGAAGATTTCCGAGGCGATGAAAATAGCTAAGATGCCGCAGGCCAGTTCGCACATCATCCGTAAAGTCGAATGGCGCGAAGCGATATGCGGCGATTTTTCCAATGTGAATTGCATAACCTAAAATCCCTTCCCTTCCTTACTTTTTCGGATCCGGTTTCTTGCTGGCGCGCGGAACCTTGAACTTGATCATCAGCTTCGACTGCATGACGTGGGCCGCGACGTCGATATGCGACGGGCAGACCGCGGAGCAGACGCCGCAGTTGACGCATTCGAGCGCCTTCAGATCGAAGGCCTTCTCGTAATCGCCGGCCTTGGCCGCGTCCTGGATGCAGACCGGCTGCAGGTTCAGCGGGCAGTGCGCCGAGCAGTTGCCGCAGTGCAGGCATTCCTCGGTGTAGAGCGTCTTCGGTTTCAAAACCGTCAGGGCGTCGTTCTGAATCTGCAGAGGGATGTCGTCGGAAAGCTGTGCTTCCCCGCACATCGGTCCGCCGAAAATCAGCGTCCCCTTGTCGATAGCGTATCCGCCCGCAAAGGCGATGAGTTCCTTGGCCAGAACGCCGTACGGGACCGAGATGTTCTTCGGTTCCTTCACTTCGCCGGCGACGGTGATGACCTTGCGCGAAAGCGTCTCGCCCTTCAAGAACAGGGCGGCGATCGCTTCGACGGTCGCGAAATTTGAGACGATGCAGTGCGCCTCGGAAGGCAGGCGGTCGTAGTGGCGGTGCAGCGTCAAGTCGATGAGATTCCGTTCGAAACCGGACGGATAGACGTTCTTGACCGCCTTCACTTCGAAGAGCGGATCCTTCAGCTCGTCGACCTTGGCCTGGAAGCAGGAGAGGATTTCCGTCTTCTCCTTCTTGGAGACGAGCAGGACCTTCTTGGCCCCGACCGCCTTCGCTAAGATTGATAAGGCCTTGAAGACCGGATCGAGGTCGCTCTTTAAGATGCTCATGTAGTCGGTCGTCAGGTACGGTTCGCATTCGACCGCGTTCACAAGAATCGTGTCGATGGAATCCTTGGCATCGTACTTGATGTAGGCCGGGAAGCCCGCTCCGCCGAGACCGACGATGCCGCCTTCCTTGAGCTTGGCGACGACGTCTTCCTTGGTCGGGTTATCCTTCAAAGGCTCGAGATTCGTTCTCTCGCCCTTCTTGTCGTTGACGATTTCATAGAAGTCGACCGGACGCCCGACGACGGTGGACTTCTTCTTGACGAGGGCGTTCACCTTTCCGGATACCGGCGAATAGACCGGTAAAGAGAAATCTTTGCGGACGCCTAAGAGCGTGCCGATCTTCACTTCGCTTCCGACCGGGATGCGCTGGTCCAGCGGCAGGCCCTTGTTGTCGACGGCCTGGACGTAGACCTTCTCCGGTTCGTAGGAAACGATCGGCTTATCTTTCGTCTGCCCTTTTTCCGAAGGAATCTTCGTATATCCGTCGGAAGTCAGCAAATGTAGACTGAAATGCATGATGTTCCTCCTAAACTATGCTCTTTAATAATAAACCAAAACGGGCCAGCCGGGTGGTCCGCGCACACAAAATTAGCGCTTAAAATAATCTAATCGTCCTTCGCGAGCCGCCCTTCGCGGTCCTTATACGTCCTCTTGTACCCCGGAAGGATGCCGTCGTAGGTCCGTCCGTTCAATTCGGACTCTGCTTTTTGATAGAAGCTTCCTTCTTCGGAAAGGGCGTTTTTGAATCTGGAAAGAGCCTTTTCATAGAGCTCTTTAAGCGAAGCGGAGGAAGATTCCCCGCTCACCGGATGCATCCAGACGAGATGCCCTTCGTTCATGACGGCCGGCTGGGGCTTTCTAGGGATATAGAGCTGCTTCATCAACCCCTTTTCCCCGGGTCTTCCGTTCACGATGACGTACGTGTCGCGCATGTTGTAGAGCGCGTTGCGGTAATAGCGCGCCGGCAGGTGCGCCTTGAACACGCGGTTCACGGATTTCGAGAAATGCTTCGAAATGATTTCTAGCTTCTTCGGGTCGATCTCAAGGACCTTTTCGGGACGGGCGGTCAGTTCTTCTTTCCCGCGCTCGAAGGCGAGAGAAGCGTCGATCCGCCCCTCGAAATGGGCGTGGGCGTAATGGTACTTCCCGCTCAGAGCCCCCTGTTCGTCGAACCCGGACCAGTAGAAGATGTACGGATGCGCCGTCGAATCGAGAAGATAGTGGGCGAACTGACCGTAGCAGAACGCCAGGAAGACGTTCTTTTCCTCCCCTTCCTCCATGGAACCGAGTTCCTGCTGAAGGGAAGAAAAGAGGGCCGTCCCGTCGAGGTGGTGCAGCTGGTTCCCGTACTTTTTCAGCGCGGCGAAAAGATGCAGCGGCCTCTTCGGAAGCAGTCCGTAATAAAAGAGAGGATCGGGCCCCTGCGAGCCCAACGAAAACGCGTCCATTTGGCCTTTTAACGCCCTCTCCTCGCTGATCAGCGTCTTAAAGGCGTCCTGGGCGAAGAAGTAGTGGGTCAGTAACGACGGCATTTTCGGGATCCTCCCTTTCTATCGACGGATTTCTTGACGGACGGAAAGCTTACTTGACGATCTTTCCGTAGACGACGCCGGCACCGCAGCAGGCGTTGCATTCGTCGGTGTCGATGTGCATCGCGAGCGAGAACTTCGGGGAGACGCGGATGACCGTGTCGCCGAAAATCGTCTTGCGGCCTTTGCCGGTATCGACTTCGACCGAGACGATGTCGCCGTTCTTGACGCCGAACGCTTCGGCATCCGCCGGAGTCATGTGGATGTGTCTCTTGGCGACGATGACGCCCTTGTCGAGATCGACTTCGCCGGCCGGGCCTTTCAGCGTGCACTTGCCGGAGCCTTCGATATCGCCGGATTCGCGGACGGGCGCGGTCAGTCCGAGCGTGCGGGCATCGGTGAACGAAACCTCGACCTGGTTATGGTCGCGGACCGGTCCGAGGATCGAGAACATCGCCGACGGACGAGGCATCTTGCCTTCCGGATCCTTCTTCGGATTGGTGTATCCGATGACCTGGACCTTGTCGGTGGAAGCGAACTGTCCAGGCTGGGAAAGCATCTTTCTCACCTGAAGCTGATGGCCTTTTCCGAAAAGGACTTCGAGCGTCTCCTGGGTCACGTGGACGTGACGGGCGGAAGTTTCGACTAAAATCTTATTTTCCATGATGGTTCCTTTCATTCCGAAGATTGTTGTTCTTCCTTATTAGGATAACACCTTTTCGGGAGTGTTGCATTCCGAATAGATAGTTTACTATCTATAGCCGCCTTCCTTCTTAAAAAGCCCCTTCCTGATTTATAATCGGAAGTATGGAATTCCCTTCCGAACTGCTTCACCGCCTCTACCGTCTCGGCTATTCCGGCCAATCGACCGCTTCCTTCCCCGTCCCGGAAGGGACCGTGTACCTTTTAAGCGAAGGAAAATACCTCTATCTCCCTTCGGAGACTTCCTTTCCTTTGAAAAAGGAACAGAAGGACGCCCTTCCTCTATTAACTTCCTTCGGACTCGTCCCGGAATACCTTTCCAACGACTTATTCCTCTTCTCTTCCCCGGATTTCAGAACGCACCGCGCCAATCCGATACGGGACTATAAGGAATTAACGTCCTACGTCCGCTTCCAAAGGACTCTTACATCCCTTCCGGCGGTTCTTCCTCTTTTCCCTTACGAGGAGCTCCTCGACTCGTATCGTCTTCAGAGCGAACCTTCTGAGCGCGTCTATATGGAAGAACTCGAGACGTCCCCTCTATTAAAGAAAGATCCCGTCCCGGGAATCTATTTCAATTCGCGGCGTTCCTTCCTGAACGCAGGCGGCCGTCTCCTCTTCCTCGACCCATCCTCGCTCTACCTCTATCCTTCTTATTTCTTACTCGCTTCCTTCTTTACGCGGAACCGTCTTCCCCCTTCCTTCCGGGACATCTTCTTAAACGAAGTTCTCAAGGATTCGGACAAGATCAGGGAATATAAGGAAAACGAAGGGGAACTGATCCGGATTCTTTCCCTGTTTGAATACCATTTTCTCCTTGCGAAGAAGGGAAAGAAGGACGATCCGGAACTGGAGAGAAGGATTCTTCACTTCCGGAAGGGAATCGGAAAAGACTGAAAAAGCGGGAACGTCCAGAATTCCCGCTTTTCTTCCGAAGGATTTGCTTTTTCTTACTTCAGAGGCTTCTTCGCGGCGTCGGCGAAAATCTGCAATCCGGCCGTCGTGAGCGGATGTTCGACCATCTTCTTAAAGACCTTGTACGGAATCGTCGCGATGTCCGAGCCGGCCAGGGCGGTGACTTCGAGGTGGTGGAGGTTGCGGATCGAGGCGGCGATGATCTCGGTCTTGTATCCGTAGTTGTTCTTGACCTGGGCGATGTCTTCGATGAGGCCTTTTGAATCCATGCCGGCGTCGTCGAGACGTCCCATGAACGGCGAAACGAAGCTCGCCCCGGCCTCCATGGCCAGTAACGCCTGTTCGACCGAGAAGACGAGCGTGACGTTCGTGCGGATGTCTTCGCTCCGGAGCTTCTTACAGGCCTTGATTCCTTCCCAGGTCATCGGAAGCTTGATGACGATGTTCTGATGGATCTTCGCGAGTTCTTCGCCCTGAGCGATCATGTCTTCGGCCTTCCCTTCGGCGACTTCGGCCGAAATCGGTCCGTTCACGAGCGAGACGATCTCGTGGATGACGTCCTCGAGTTTCCGTCCTTCCTTAGCGATCAGGGACGGATTGGTCGTGACGCCGGAAACGATGCCGTACGAGGCCATTTCGCGGATTTCTTCGATGTTGGCGGTGTCGATAAACAGTTTCATAACGATTCTCCTTTATTTTTCTTCTGTCCGGTAGAGCGGGCTCCCTTCCGTTCCGGAAGGAATCCTGCACCCCATTAAGTATAGAACGCTCGGGGCGAAATCGGTCAAGTTTCCTTTCGCGTAGAGGTGCGGAAGGACGCCTTGGGAGACGAACGGCACGGGCGAATCCGGATACGGGACGCCGTATTCGGTCCTCGCTTCGCTCCGCCCGTAGGGGGAAGTAAAGAGGATGCGGTACCCTTTTTCCTTAAAGAATTTCATCATGGTCCCGAGTTCCTTATCGACCGCGGAAATCGCTTTGGAAATCTCGAGAGGCCTCTTGATTAGCGCGCTCATGACCGCGACGTTCGTATAGCAGACGAGGACGAAGTCGTAATCCTTTTTATTGACTTCCTCCCGGCAGCGTTCCGAAATCAGTTCGTCCGACATCTCGGGGATGTCGTGGAAATACTTCGCCTTCTTTGTCGGAACCGTCACCTGGAGGTAGTTCGGGTCAACAATGTCCTTCCCGCCGTTAAACGCCCGCATCAGTTCGGGGTATTTGGTCTCTTCCCCGACGCAGAGGACCTTCTTTCCCTGATCGAGCAGGGCCCTGAGAAGTCCTTTCGGGGCGTCCAAGGGGACGAAAGCGGAACGCGCGAGGACGGAAGGACCGTACGGGAACAGGGTCACCGCGGTCAGGTTCTTCCTTTTCACCTTCGGGGAATACGGCTTGAAAAGATACGAGCCGTCCTTATTGACCTTCGGATGCTCGTAATACGCCGGATTCGTTAACAGCGTGGCGAGCTCGACGGAGAATTCCGGATTGTAGTTTAAAAAGATCAAGGAGTCGTCCTCTTCGATCCGCGAATCGAACCCGCGGAGATACGCCGGGGAGACGTACGCGTCGGAGACCTGACCGGTCTTATAGAGCATCTTCTCGTACTCGGAATGGAGGTAGTCCTGCTCGTCGATGTAGGAGTTCCCCTTGTTCTCGACGAGGCTTTCGTACGTCTTTTCCAAAAGGGAGAAGCGGTAACGCCGGTCGAAGGCGTACGCCCGGCCGACCATCGAGACCAGGTAGCCCATGTGTTCCTTCCGCAAGCGGTCTTTAAGGACGTCGATGTAGGACGAAGCGGAAATGGTCTGGTTTTCCCCGCCGTCGAGGATGACGTGGACGTAGAGCTGGTTTTCCTTCAGATCGTAGAGCTTCGCCATCTTGAGGAAGGCCACCAGATGCGAAAAGGACGCGTAGGCAGCGCCGTTAGAAAGAAGGAACAGCACGTGCACTTTCTTCTTCCTCTTCAGCGCGCGCTCGATGGCGCGGATCAAGGAGAAGGAGGTGTAGAACGTCCCGTCCTTAATCGCCTTATCGATCTGTTCGGAGGGGAGGAAATAGTTTCTTCCGTTCCCGAGCATGAACGTGTTCCGATACGCCGAGACGGGCTCGTCCCCTTTCGGATAGAGCAAAGACGAAGAAGACGAAGCGAAAAGCGCGTCGAAATTCGGGGTGAACGTCTGATTGAACAGGTTGCCCCCGTTCATCATCCTCACTCCGATTCCGGGCACGAGAAACAGCGCGACTTTTTCTCCCATACGTCTTCCCTTCTAGAACAGGACGAAATCGGTCCTCTTGTCGCGGAAAAGCTTTAGGACAGGCCGGACGGTGATCATGTGCCTCATGGCGTTGACCGTTCCGGCCTTTCGGTTATATTTCTTATAGCGTTCTTCCGAGTCGCGCGGATAGGAGAGGAGCTTCTTTTCTTCCTCTTCGGTGATGTATTTTCCGTAGCGGGCGTCTTCCTTATGGATCTTGGCGAGATAGACCGAGGTGAAATCCACGATGTTGCGGTATTCCCCTCTCTTCCCCGAACTCAGGTCCGCCAAGGATTCCGAGCGGAGAAGGATATCCTTGGCCTGCGGATCGAAGCGGAAGCCGTGCCCTTCGAGGCGGTTCACGATCGAAAGGACGAACTTCCCGCGCTCCTCCTCGTAGGGAACTAAGGCGTCGAGTTCCTTAAGCGCCTTCGGATACGCGCGGAGATAGAGAAGATAGAAGATCAGACCGGACAGGAAATAGAGGAAAAGCACCGCCGCGATGACGATTAAGACGACCGCCCAGGTCGGCAGGAGTGGATTTTCTTCGTAAAAATAAAGAGAATTCATAAAGTTCGAACCTTTGCCGTATTCAGTTCTATTTTACAGAAAAAGGGGCGGGCGTGCTATAATTTCCGTGGCATGAAGATTCTCCTTTTTCTCTGCGCCGGGAGCGGCAAGCGCCTCTATCCGGAAATCGGAATGAAAAAGCAGTTCTATCCGCTCGACGGAAAGAACGAGCTTTTTTATCTGTGCCTTCTTCCTTTCTTAAAGAGCGGGCTGTTCGAAAAGATCTATCTCGCCTGCGCAAAAGAGGATCTGGAAGAGTTTAAAAAGAGGTTGGACGATCACGGCCTTTCTTCGTCCGTGAAGCTCTTAAGCGGCGGAAACACGCGGGAGGAATCCGCGTATGCCGCTTTGAAGGAGATTCATAAGGAAGGAAACGGGGACGCGCTCGTCTATATTGCCGACGGGGACCGTCCGTTCGCTTCGGAAGAGTTTCTGAAGGAAGAAGGAGAAAAGGCGGAAAAAGGCGGAATCGTCGTCCCGTGCCGGAAGATGACGAGTTCGCTGGTGAACGCGAAGGAAGGAAAGTACGTCGATCGGAGCGACTACGTCACGGTCGCGACCCCGCAGGTCGCCTATCTTGCGGACTTCTTGGAAGCGATGGAACAGGCCGGAGAGCGTCTGAAGGAATTCACCGACGAAGGGAGCCTCTTCCTCGCCGCGGGAAAGAAAGTGATTCTGCTCGAAGATTCCTCTCCGGATCTGAAGGTGAGCGACAGAGCGAGCCTCGAACTGGCCCGCATCAAAGGAAAAACGTTATGGAAGAAGTGAAGAAAGAAGGATACAGCCACCAGGTCGGGGACCTGGTGCACGTGAAGATCACCTCGATCGTCGATTACGGGGCGTTCGGGGATCTATTGGAAGGAGGAAGCGGGCTAGTACACATCTCGGAAATCGACCGCCGCTTCATCGAGAACGTCGCGGACTATCTCCCGCTCGGATCGGTGCACGAAGTGAAGATCATCGCTTTGGGCAAAAAGGACGACACGTACGCGCTTTCCTTAAAACGCGTCTCGCGCCGCCCGCGCCAGAAGGCGAGGAATTTCCGGAAACCGATGACCAGGAAGGAAGCGAACCGCTACGAGCTCGATTCCATCCCCTTCGACGAGATGAAGAAGGCGCTTCCGGGCTTCATTGAGAGCGAATACGCGCGCTTAAGCCCGAAAAACACGAAGTAGGGCTCATCTTCCTCCCGGATTTGAATTAGAATAAAAGTGCATAAGGAGACACATACCATGGTCAAGTTTAAACGTTACGGCAAGGCGAAGAAGGTCGACGAATCCGAAATCCTCGAACGGAACCAGGAGATCACCGACACGATCGAACATAAGAGCGGCGCGGGGAACGATTTCCTCGGCTGGCTCGATTACGCTTCGAAGCTTCCGCAGGAAGAAGTCGAGCGCATCAAGGCGACGGCCCAGCGCATCCGCAAGAACTACAAGGCTCTCGCGGTCGTCGGCATCGGCGGATCGTATTTAGGAGCCCGCGCGGCGATCGAAGCGATCAACGGACTCTATCCGGACGATTCGTTCAAGATCGTCTTCGTCGGGAACACGCTGTCCTCGACGTATACCAAGCAGGCGATCAAGTTCTTAAGCAAGAAGAACTTCGCGATTAACGTCATCTCGAAGTCGGGCACGACGACCGAACCGTCTGTCGCGTTCCGTCTTCTGAAAGGAATCCTGGAAAAGAAATACGGGCACGAAGCGCTTAAAGACGCCATCGTCGCCACGACCGACCGCGCCCGCGGCGCCCTGAAGAAGGAAGCGGATGCGGAAGGCTACACGACCTTCGTCATTCCCGACGACGTCGGCGGCCGCTATTCGGTCATCACTCCGGTCGGCCTGCTCCCGATGGCCTGCGCCGGACTCGACATCGACGCGTTCTTGAAAGGCGTCAAGGAAGGCGAGGCGGAATATTCCGTTAAGGATCTGGACAAGAACCCGGCCTACCAGTACGGCGCGACGCGTTACGCCCTGTTGAAGGCCGGCTATCCGGTCGAGATGTTCGTCACGTACGAACCGCACTTCCAGATGATCGGCGAATGGCTGAAACAGCTCTTCGGCGAATCCGAAGGCAAGGACGGCAAGGGACTCTTACCGGCTTCGGCGACCTTCACGACCGATCTGCACTCGATGGGACAGTTCATCCAGCAGGGTTCGAAGGTGCTCTTCGAGACGATCATCGTCCCGGATAAACCGCAGAAGGATCTCCGTGTCGGCGAAGACGCCGAGAACCTCGACGGGCTCAATTACTTAGCCGGCAAGAAACTCTCCTACATCAACAAGAAGGCGTTCGAAGGAACCCTCGACGCGCACGTCAACGACGGCGGCGTCCCGGCGAACGTCATCCGCATCGAACGCATGGACGAGGAGAACTTAGGCAACCTGATGTACTTCTTCATGCGCGCTTGCGCCTATTCGGCTTATCTACTCGGCGTGAATCCGTTCAACCAGCCGGGCGTCGAGATTTATAAGCACAACATGTTCGTGCTTCTCGGCAAGCCGGGCGTCAAGTAGACTTTCCCAGCTTCTTAAGGAACTCTTTTCCGGAGTTCCCTTTTTTCGAAGAAAAAAGCCCCTGTCGGAGGAGAACGGAAGACCCGGATTTCCCTTTTCCCGGCGCGGATTTTTTCTCTTGATATTGTCCGGAAGTTTTGTGTATAATGTCAAAGCGAGTTTAAGGAGGATTCAATCATGTCCAGAAGATGTGAATTAACCGGAAAAGGCCCGATGTACGGAAATAACCGTCCGCATTCGCTGCACGCGACGCGTCGCAGATGGAACGTCAACTTACAGAAGACGACCCTGATCATCGACGGAAAGAAAGTCCAGGTCAGACTCTCGACTTCGGCTCTGCGTACCTTACGCAAGAACACGAAGAACGAAGCCAAGAAGGAAGTTGCTGCCCCGAAGGCCGAAGAAGCCGTCAAGGCGGAAGCTCCGGTTGCCGAAGAAGCGGCGAAGTAACCCGGTCCGTTAACGGATAAGAAAGAGAGACGCGCGAGCGTCTCTTTTTTCGTTCAAAAAAGGAGAAAAAGAAAACCCCGTCTGTCCTCACAGACGAGAATTTCCGAAGGTTGTTGTCCTTCGCATGAAAGGAGGTATTGGATAAGCACGGAAACCCGCGCTTACCGCGGAATAGGAATTGGTCTAGTAGGGGTATACGTTCCGATAACCTCTCTCCGCACCTTTATTAAAGCACTTCGAAGAGGCATTGTAAAGCGGTTACATCAACTTTTTATTAACTTTAGTTTAACTGTTAAGTTTATCTCATCGATCCGGATCATCCGACTAAGAAGTAATTGATGACGAAGAGGATCATGTTGATCCCGTGCATCAGGATGCAGAGCCATTCGAGCAGGCCTAAAGGCGAGACCTTCGGACGGACGTAGATCGTCTTCCCGTTTTCCTCGCTCTTCTCGAGATAGGCCCATTTCTTCAGCTTCGGGGAGAAAATCGCGAGAAGGAGCAGCAACCCGAGGACCAGCGAGACGATCATCAGGGCCGGGCTGTAATCGAACGTCCTTCCCTGCAGGGCGAAATACATCGCTCCGAGCATCAGTTCCCCGCCGACCAAGAAGATATAGAGCGCCGCGGCCGAATAGATGTGCCCGCGGTAATTCTCCAAGCTGTACGAGCAGTTGAAGAAGAGGGCGACAGAAGAGGCTAAGAAACAGACCATGGCGCTGATGAATAAAGGCGCCCTGAAATTCATGAAAGTCAGGGCGTAGCTGAACGCCAGGGCAGTCACGGTCAAAAAGGAATACACCGTGAAGAACGTGCGTTTCTTCAGATTCCCTTCCCCGGCCATTTCGATCGGGAAGTATCTCAGAAAAGAGTAGCGTTCCCCTTTGCCCTCTGATTTAAAAAGGACGAACGGCAGGACGAAGTATCCGGCGACGAGAGTTAGCGCGACGATCGGCAGGACGAGATTCGATACGGTCATTTCTTTTCCTCCAGATTGAGCAGGACTCCGCCTTTTTGGACCTTGAGCACGGCGATGCGCTCAAGGATGGTGCTTTCAAAACCTTCCCCGTCGAAGAACGAGACCTTCTTGTTCTTCAGAGGGGAGCTCACGTGCTCGAGCGAAATCTCCGCTTCCGGGAACCCGTAGACGGCGAACGAGGAGAAGTTTCCCCTCGTCAGGATGTGCACGCCTTCCGGATAGTAGGTCAGGTAGTTCTTGTCGTCGTGCACGCGGAGCTGGGCCGGGTATTTCTTTAGACAGTTCAGCAGATGGAACAGGTAGGAGAAATTTCCATCAAAGGACGAGAGAACGACGATTTCTGGCGAGCCGAGCTGAACGGTGTAGCGCAAGATCTTCTCGAGGTCCTGCCCCGGGGTTTCCTCGGTGTACTTCATGATCCGGTCCTTGGGCAAAAAGGACAGGAGCGTCTCGAGGGAGACCGTCCTGAACGAAGAAATCGCGAGCCGGATTCTCGCCCCGGCCTTGCGAGCGATCAAAGCGCCTTCGTCGATAGCGACGATGTCGTCGGAAAGATAGGTGTTCTTCAGCACTTCCGCGGACGCGCTTTTCGTGACGATGACCGTCTTCTTCATGCTTTATTTCTTCCCTTTCAGGACTTCGACGGCTTCTTTCCGGTTCATTGCCGAAAAGAAGAACGAACCCGTGACGAGGACGTCCGCCCCGGCTTCGCGGACAGCGGGCGCGGTTTCCGCGTTCACTCCTCCGTCGACCTCGATCTTCGTGGAGAGTCCCTTCCCGTCGATGGCTTTCCTTAAAAGGCGGATCTTGTCGAGCGAGCCTGAGATGAACTTCTGGCCGGAGAAGCCCGGTTCGACCGACATCACGAGCACGACGTCGAAGAAATTGAGAATCGGCAGGATCTTCTCAGCCGGCGTGCGGGGTTTGAGTGAGATTCCGACCCGGATGTCCGGGGACAGGCGGCGGATTTCCTCGTTCACCGAGAGCGGGTCGTTCACCGCCTCGAAATGGAACGTGATCAGATCCGCGCCGGCCGCGACGAACCGCGGGGCGTACTTCAAAGGGTTCTCGATCATAAGGTGGACGTCGTTAAATAAACCCGTCCCGCTTAAGGCCGAGACGAAATCCGCGCCGAACGTGATGTTCGGGGCGAAGTGCCCGTCGATGACGTCGTAATGCAGCCAGTCCGCCCCGCTTTCGCGGCACGAGACGGCTTCTTTCCCGAGGGCGGACTTGTCCGCGCTCAGTAAGGACGGAGAAACGAGAATCTCACGCATAAAAAGGGCTCCTTTCCTCTCTTACTTGCGGTGATGGAACAGACGGGACCAGAACGAGGTCTTCTCCTTGATCAGGTCCGGATTCTGCAAGATGCGCTCGATGTCCTGGCGCATGTCCAAAGCGGACTTGTAACGGTCGTAAGGCGACTTCGCGCAGGCCTTGTAGATGATTTTCTCGATGGACTGCGGGGTCTTCGGGTTGTACTTGCGGATGGACGGGAACTTGTCCTTGATGTGCTTCAAGGCAATCGTGACCGCCGAGACGTCGTCGAAAGGAAGAGACCCCGTGATCAGTTCGAAGAACGTGATGCCGAGCGAATAGATGTCCGACTGCGGCGTGGCCGGGTTGCCTTCGCTGACTTCCGGAGCCAGGTAGTGGACCGAGCCGACGACGAAATCCGAACGGGTGATGTGCGCCGAGTTCTGGAACGTGGCGATGCCGAAATCGCCGAGCTTGATCGTCCCGTCGGCGGTGATGAAGACGTTCTGCGGCTTGATGTCGCGGTGGATGACCCCGTGCTGGTGGGCGTAATAGACCGCAGAGCAGAGCTGGTACATGATGTCGCAGGCCTCTAAGAACGAGAACTTCCCGCGGATCTGCAGCGCTTCCTTCAGAGTCTTCCCGACGACCATCTCGTTCACCATGTACGGGCGTCCGTTATACGTCCCCAGGTTCGACACCTGGACGATGTTCTGGTGCTTCAAAGAAGCCGCCGCGCGCGCCTCGCGCTCAAAGCGGGTGAGATTCAGAGGGTTCTTCATCGTCTCCTCCCGGATCATCTTGATGGCCACGTCCTTCTCGGTGATGATGTCCTTGGCGCGGTAGACGATGGCCATTCCGCCTTCGCCCAAGACGCCTTCGATTTCGTAACGGTCGTCAATAATATCCCCTGGTTTCATTTCCTTTTACCCTCCATCAGTGCCACGCTCACGTTGTCGATCCCCCCGGCTAAGAGCGCGGCCGTGATCAGCGCGCTCGCCGTGCTCTTCACTCCTTCTTCCCTCGTCTCGGCGACGATGCGCGAGATGTCGGTGTCCTCGACCATGTTGGTCAGCCCATCCGAGCAGAGCAGCAGCTCGTCGTAGTCTTTGTTCGACACGACCAATAGGTCGTACTGGACCGTCGGCGAATACCCGAGGACGTTCATCAGGACGTGCCGCCGCGGCGAATGGTCGCGTTCGTCCTTGGAGATGACGTTCAGCCGGTACAGGTATTCGACCACCGTCTGGTCGACGGTCAGGAGCGTGAACCTGTCTTCCTTCGCCTGGTAGGAATAGCAGCGGGAATCCCCGCAGTTCGCTATCAGCGTGACATCGGCTAGACGCAACGCGAAGACGAGTGTCGTCCCCATGCCGTAATACTTCTGTCTGGTCGAAGAAAGGCGGTGAATGACCGCATTCGCCTTCTTCATGGCTTTATGGACGAACTTCTTGGCCTGGGCGAGGTTCATTCCCTCATGGACCTGGGCGAACGAATCGAGCAGGGAGTCGCAGGCGAGCTTGCTCGCGACCTCGCCTTCGGCGCTGCCGCCCATCCCGTCGGCCACGTAGGCCGCCGAGAAATACGGCGAATCGTAAAAACCCGCGACATCCTCGTTGTTGCTGCGCTTCAGCCCGATATTGCTCAAAGCGTAGAGAGCGACGTTCGTCTTGACCGTCGGGGCCGTCCTCTCCCGTCTACTTCCCAGGATTTTCTTTCCTCTCATAGCGTGCTCTCAGCTGTCCGCAGGCGGCGTCGATGTCCGAGCCGAACTCCTTGCGGATCGTCGTCTTGATCCCGGCCTTCAGAAGCCGGTCGTGGAAGAAGTGGACCCGGTTGTTGGAAGGACGGCGGAAATCGTTCTCCATGACTTCGTTGTACGGAATCAGGTTCACGAACCCGTGCGTCGGCTTGACGAGCCGGATCAGTTCGTCCGCGCATTCCTCCGTGTCGTTCAGACCGGAAATCAGGATGTACTCGAACGTGACTTCCCTGCCCGAATCGCGGTAGTATTCCATGACCGCCGGCATCAGCTTCTCGAGCGGATAGGCCTTGTTCACCGGCATGATCTTATCGCGGATCTCGTTCGTCGGGGCGTGGAGGGAAATCGCGAGGTTCACCTGCAGTCCTTCCTTGCCGTACTTCAGGATCCCCGGGACGATTCCGCAGGTCGACACCGTGATGTGCCGCGCGCCGATCTCGAGCCCGGCCTGGTCGTTCACGATCTTGATGAAGCGGATGACCTCGTCGTAATTGTCGAACGGCTCCCCCGTCCCCATCACGACGACGTGCGACACGATCTTGTCGTCCATTTCCTTTAAGAGCCGGTCCATCACGATCAGCTGCCCGACCATTTCGGAAGAAGAAAGGCCGCGGACTTTTTTCAAAAGCCCAGAGGCGCAGAACGCGCAGGCCATGTTGCAGCCGACTTCCGAAGTGACGCAGATGGCGTTCCCGTAGACGTAGCGCATCAGAACCGTCTCGATCTTCCGCCCGTCCTCCAGCTGGAGAAGGAGCTTCATCGTCCCGTCCTCGGAAACCTGCTTCGTGAAGACGGTAGGCAGATCCAGACAGTATTTTTCCTTCAGGACTTCGCGGAACGCCTTCGAGACGTCGCTCATCTCGTCGAAGGACTTCGCGTCCTTCTTGTAGAGCCACGAGTAAAGCTGTTTGGCCCGGTAGGGCTTCTGGCCCAAGGCGACCATCTGGGCGGCCAGTTCGCTTAACGTCAGCCCGTAGATATTAATCTTCTTTTCTCGATTTTCTTCCATGGTATTCACTTCTTTCTAAAAAGCGCGTAATAGACCCCGAACGAACCGTATTCGTCCGGCAGAATCCCCGTTTCTTTCTTCATTTCGAATTCCGGATGCGCGGATAAGAACTTTTCCGCGATCCCGTGTCCTTCCTCTTTATTGACCGTCTTGACCTGGTAGAGGAGATATCCGCCGTCCTTGACCGCCAAGGACAGAGAGGACAACAGCTTCCCTTCTTCTTCCTCTAGCGGAACAAAGTCGCTTTCCTTTAACCGCGCGAGCGGAGTCGGATCGTCGGAAAGAGAGCCGAGCGAAGAGGAATCCGGGGAGGCGATGACGAAATCGTACCGCCCTTTCTTCATCCCGTCTTCCGCCTTTAAAGAGAAGAGCCCCGCCCGGAAGAAGGAATACGACAGCCTTCTGGCGCGGTACTTCGCCCTCCGGTAATCCATCTCGTTCGCGTAGAAGACGTCCGCTTTCTTCAGGTTCCGGAAATACGCGAGCGCGGACATGGTCCAGTCCGAATCCGTCCCGTAGACGCAGAGCAGATCCTGAACGCCGGATAAGTCGAGGTCCTGATAGAACAGGGCGTAGGAGAGATCGCTTCCGAAGACCTTCCCTTCCTTGCTGAAGCGGTTCGATACGAGGCTCGTCCTGCCGATATACGTATAGACGTCTTTAGAAAACGGGGAAGGAACGAATTCGCGCGAGGAAAGAAGCTCTTCCCGGTTTCCTTTCATCGGATTCAGCATCACGTAGGCCGGGCGTTTCTGGTTCAGGGTCCGGATCAAAGAAGCCAGTTCCTTCTCGCCGTACTGTTCCTTCCCTTTTTCAAGAAGGAAATACGGGACGGACTCGTTCAGGGAGCAGAACAGCCACGGATCCTCCACCGCCTCGACGGGCAAGTCGGTCCTGAAATCCGGAGAAGAAAGGAACGAATCGATTTCTTTTTCCGAGAGGCGGAGATGCAGGATCCTGACGGCTTCTTCCGTCTGTTCCCGCACTTCTTCTTTTTTCAGCGTCCTCACCGAATAGCGCAGCTCGTAGAGAGCGAGGATTGCCAGATAGATTTCGTCGTCGTCCTTCTCGTAGGAAGGAAGACGGCTCATGGCGGCGAAGCTCAGGGTCGAAAAATGGCGCAAAGCCCCGCGGATCAACAGCTTCAGCCTCTTGATGTCCTTCTCGGCGAGATTGACCTGCCCCAAAAGGTCGGCCACGGCGAAATTCAGTTCCCGTTTCCGGTCCATCACCTGCTTCAAAACCATCGTTCCGGTCGCTAATACATTCATACCAAAAAAAGCGAGATTCCCTCGTTTCGATTATACCATAGTTTCCCATTTCTTTAATCGGATAGAAAACCCTTTCGGAAGCGATAAAAAAAGAGAACCCGTAGGTCCCCTTTACGCGCCTCTCTTGTTGTCCGTGCGGGCCGCCTGGCGCTTGGCTTCCTCTTCGAGCTGTTCCTTTTCCTTCTCTTTGACCCTTTCGTCGTAGTCGGCGAACGCGTTCCCGGTGTAGATCTCGTCCTCGGAGACGCCGTCCTCCTCTTCTTCCTCGTCCGCTTCGAAGTGGGCGCTGTTCTCCTCGGTCATGAACCGCGGATAGGATTCGTCGATGAATTCGTGCTCGTGTTCCTTCTCGAAATACGAGAACAGGACGCGCACGTGCACGTGGTTCTTCGAGAAGATCTTGTGCAGGACGTCCGCGATCTGGTTCTCGAGAGGGTGGTAGCTCTCCGGGAGCTCGACCTCGACGTCGAGATAGAACGAGGTCTGGTCGACCCCGCGGTAGATGAGGAACGAATCCGGCGCGTAGAACAGAATCTGGTCCGGTTCGGTCTCGAAAGCCTGAGCGACTTCCTCCGAGACGAACGACTGGGCCTGGAACTGGTCGACTCCCAACAGTTTGATGATGATCATTTCAAGTGTACCTCCGCTGTGAAATCCGAAATATTATACACGATTTAAAAGAAGAACAGGCGGGCATACTCACGCGTCGGAAGAAGGATCGACGTCCAGAGAAAGGCGGATGTCCTTACTCCCGTAGTCGAGGTCCTTCAGTTCCTCGAGCGGTTTTTCGACGAGCGAGCGGTCCTTGTACTTCAGTAAAAGCGTCCTGTAGTAACGCAAACCAACTTTCTCGATGTACGGGATGGTCGGTCCGAGCAGTTCCGCCCGCAGGCGCTTTTTGAGAATCTCCGCCGCCAAAAATCCCTTGATCTTCCTTCCGGCGAGCTCCGCGTTCTGCGAAGAGGACGCCGAAACCGAGATCTTCAGAAGATACACGTAGGGCGGATACTTCCGTTCCTTGCGGTTTAGCATCTCGTATTGGTAGAACCCGTCGTAATCCTGCCTGGTGGCGTAAAGCAGGACCGGGTTGTCCTTAGAATACGTCTGGATCATCGCGCTCCCCTTTTCCCTTCTTCCGGCTCTGCCGACGAGCTGGGTCAGGAGGTCGAACGTGTCCTCCCCGGCCTTGTAGGACGGGAATTCGAGGGACGTGTCCGCGAGCAGGGCGCAGGCGAAGCTGACCGAAGGGAAATCATGTCCTTTGGCGACCATCTGCGTCCCGACCATGATGTCATACTTCCCCGCAGCGAAATCCGTAAGGATCCTATGGTATTTCCCTTTGCTCCTCGTCTCGTCCGCGTCGAAGCGCACGATGCGGGCGGAAGGGAAAAAGCGCGATAATTCCTCCATAATCCGTTCCGTACCGAATCCGTTGTAGGTGAATTCGCGCCCGCCGCACTTGGGGCAGACAAACTCGTTGACGGGAACTTCGTACCCGCAGTGGTGGCAAATCAGGGCGTGTTCCTTCTTGTGGTAGGTCAAAGGGACCGAGCAGTTCGGGCAGCTCACGACCTTCTGGCATTTGCGGCAGATGTAGACGGGGGAATATCCTCTCCGGTTCAGAAGCAATATGGCCTGCTTACGGGCGTCGAGCGTCTCCTGCAGCTTCGCCCTTAAAGGCAATGAAAGCAAAACGGACTGGTAGTCGATATTCGAAAAATCACTTAAATCCACGACCGATACGTCCGGAAGAAGGACGTCGTTATACCGTTTGTCGAGCCGGACGAATTCGAAGAGGCCCTTTTCGGCCCGCGCGCGGTGTTCGAGGCACGGGGTGGCCGAACCGAGGACGAGTTTCATGGAAGGATTTTGCTTCAGGCGGAGCTGCGCGATGGTCCGCGCGTCGTAGAACGGCTTGACGTCCTGCTTATAGGATTCGGAATGTTCCTCGTCGATGACGAGGAGCCCGAGATGATCGACCGGGGCGAAGACGGCGGAACGCGCCCCGACGACGATTCGCGCCTCTTTGGACGCGATCCTGCGGTATTCGTCGTATTTCTGGGAATCAGAAAGGCCGGAGTGAAGCAAAGCGACCTTGTCCCCGAAGATGCCCTTGAAGCGCGAGATGAGGCGGTCGGTCAAGGAGATTTCCGGAACGAGGACGATCGATCCCCTGCCCTGTTCGAGCTCGTTCTGGACGAGCCTGATATAGATTTCCGTCTTGCCCGAACCGGTCACGCCTTCTAAGAGGGTCACCTGCTTGGGGGTCGACAAAATCTTTTCGTACGCCTGTTCCTGCTCGGGGTTCAGTTCCTCGATTCCCTGGAAGGACGCTTCGACTTCCGGGCGGCGGAACACTTCGTCCTTCTCTTGGACGACAATCTTCTTGAACAGCATTTTTTCAAGCGAGATCTTCGAAGTGATTTCGGATTTCTTCAGCCGGTTCCCTGACGCGCGGAACTTTTCGACGAGCTTCTTTTCGTTCCGGTCCAGTTCGAATTTCGCGATTTCCTCTTCGTTCAAAACGTACCAGTCCTGATACGCCTGCTTGGGTTTCTTGAGCGAAACGGAATTCGGGCGCAGGGAAGGAGGGAGCATGGCCTTCAGCATCTCGATGCGAGGGCAGAGATAATACGCCGAGGCGGTTTGTGACAGATCGAGAAGTTCCCCGTTCAGGATCGGCTGCGAATCGAGGACGGATTCGATCGGGAGGATCCTCGTTTTCCGCGCGGCGTTATATTCTTCTAACGTCCCTTCGACTTCTTTCGGTTCGTCGAGCACGAAACCGATCGAAGGCCTTTTGTTGAACGTCACGTGGACACGGAACCCCTTCGAACAGGCCGAATCGTCCAAAAGGGCGTACGTAAAAGGACGGTCCAGTTCGAGGACGCCGTATTCGATCAGCACCGACAGCAGGCGGAACATCCTTTAAAAAATCCCCCGCTCGTATTGTACCATCCGGTAAAAGAAAACTAATCCTCGGAATGCAAGGCGATCTCCTTGCGGATGATGTCCTTGATTTCGTCGGCGGCGCGCTGGACGATGTCGTTCAGCACGATGTATTTGTAATTGGTGCGTTCGCCTAGCTCCGAACGGGCCTTGCGCAGACGCGCCTGGATGACTTCCTCTTCCTCGGTCCGGCGCTTGCGGATGCGTTTTTCCAAGGCGGCCATGGACGGCGGAATCAGGAAAATCGACACGAGGTCGTCGCCGGTCTCTTTGCACTTGGCCAGAACCTGCTTGGCGCCCTGGACTTCGATCTCGAGCAGGACGTTCTCGCCTTTGGCGCGGAGTTCGTCGACGTAGGCCTTCGGGGTGCCGTACTGGTTCCCGACGAAGGAAGCGTGCTCGAGGAAATCCCCGTTCGTGACGTGGCGGTTGAATTCCTCTTCGGACACGAAGAAATAATCGACCCCGTCCGTCTCGGTCCTTCTCGGTTTTCTCGTGGTCATGGAGATCGAATACGCCAGATCGAGGGATTTATCCTCCATCAGCGTCCTTCTGACCGCGCCCTTACCGACTCCGGAAGGTCCGGAAATGATGATTAAAAGACCCTTTTTCATATACCGCTCCTCGAACCGACAGTTTCGCCGTTCCTTAAAATCGTCTCTATTCTACACGCTTTCTTTTCTAAAAGAAAGCCGGACGAACGCTCTTCTTTTACGAAACAAAGACGGCCGTATGGGGAAGCCGCCTGTTCCCTTCCGGATCGAAGTCCCAGTCGGGAGAAAAAGCGTACGGAAGGACATAAAGGGAGAAATCCTTTCTGAAGGAAGAAGGGACGGAAATCAGAACTTCTTCGAGTAGGGAGCAGCCCTGGAACACGCAAGAACCGCATTTCCTCAACGTTTTCGGGAAACGGACTTTGTTTTCTTCCCACCCGAAAGTCTGAAGCGAGGAATCCTTCGAGAACAGGAACCCTTCCATCGAAGCGAGGGAAATGTCTTCCGAGAAAGCGACTTCCGCCAGAGAAGAATCATCCGAAAAAGCGCTCTTCTCGATCCGGACGAGGCTGTCCGGAAGAGAGACTTTCCTTAAGGAAGAACAATTTCCGAACGCTTCCGAAAGGACGGCTTCCGTCCCTTCGAGGACCGAAACGTTCTCTAAAGACGAACATCCCGCGTAAGCTTTAGCCGCAACGGTTCCTTTTCCTTTCAGTTCGAGCGATTTTAACGAAGAAACGGAACTCTCCCCGAACAAATCTTCGCAGGAAAGAGAGGACGGGACGCTTAAAGAAGAGACGTTCGGACAACCTTTGAGCGCCATAGATCCGGCCGAACAGTCCGCCCCGAGCGAAACCGAGACAAGATGTTCGTTTCCTTCGAACGCTCCATTTCCCAGATATTCGAGAGAATTCAAGTTCAGTTCCGTAAAGTCGTTCCCTTTCAGGGCTTCTTCCCCGATTCCGACGAGCCCTTCAGGAAGTTCGCTCAATCCTCGATTGATCAGGGAATCGCCGGTAATTCCCGTCGTGTTTTCTTTCAGAACGGGCAGGTTATCCCCTTTCGTCCCGAGGTAGGAAGTCCCTAGATACACATCCCCGTCCGGCAGGTTCTTCCCGAATCCGGTCGAAGTCAGAAGGTACGAATCCCCGCTGAATTTCAGAGCATCCGTCCCCGTAACGCTTTCGATCTTCGCGTCGTTTTCAAACGACCCCGGAAGAAGGAACTCCGTCCCGGACAAATCGACCGAGACGAGATTTGTCTGATTTTTCAAGACATCCGCGCACGGGCGTTTTCCGGTGATCTGAGCCGATTTCAAAGAAGTAAGACCGAGGCCTTCGGCGGACACGTCCCCTGAATAAGCCAAAGATGTTAGAGGAGTGCCGCGGAAGATTCCTTCCGCGGAAGAAGCGTTCTTCAAATCCGCCGAAGTGAGGTTCTCCATATCCGAAAAAGCCTCTTCCCCGACGGACTTCAAAGAATCCGGAAGGACGAGCGAGCTGTACTTCGAAGAGGAGAACGCCCTAGAAGCGATCGAGACGGTCCCTTCCGAAACGACGTCTTCCCCGTTTTGATCCTTATCCGCCAGAAGCAGGACTTTCCCGAGATAGAAGTCCCCTTCCCGTCCCTTCTCGAGAAAAGGAGTCGAGGAAAACGCGTCCTTCCCGATATAGGAGAGGGTGGAATCTCCGTCAAAATCCACCTCGTTCAAAGAAGGGCAGGACGAAAACGCCTCTTCCCCGACGGACGAAAGGGTCGAAGGCAGGACGAGCTTCGTTAAGGATGAAAGATTTTTAAACGCGCCTTTTCCGATCCCGCGAACTTCGAAGGACTTTCCGAGGGATTCGCTTTTTACCGACGAAGGAAGCTTCAGAGTCCCTTCTCCGATAGAAAGATCTTCCCCGTACAGTCCGTCCAGGACCAGGTAGGGGTCGGACGAATTCGAGACTTCCGAATCGGTCAGGATCTTTCCTTCTTCCTCGAAATGATAGGCAAATTCCTCTTCGAATTCCGAGTCGAAATACGACGGACGCAAAGAAGTTCCTGCCGCAGAAGAGCAGGAACTTACTAAAAGCATGAACGGAATCCACAGATTTCTTTTCTTCATACCCGTCTTCCTTTTCTATTGTACCTTAGAACAGGAAGAAAAGAAGAGAAGGATTATTCGTCGAGGAGGACAATGCGGTACGGAATCACGTAAGGATTGCCGTACTTATCGTGTTCGCGCGTCGAATCGACATTCCAGTCCTTCGACTGGAACTGGATGTAGTTCTGGTCGTCCTTGACATCAATCATCGTGATGACCCCGTCGTAATAGTACGACGGCATCCGCAGGTCGATGGATTCGATCTTCGGAACGTTGAAGAAGAGCGAGCCGGAGATGTTGCGCACGGATTCCGGGAACTTGAAGACGCCCGTTTCAGCTTCCCCGCCTTTCCGTCCGCCGTGGTTGATCGACGTGCTCTCGAGGTTCGTGTCGTTCATGAACGCGAAGATACCGAACGTCTGGACTCCCTTGAAAAGGAGTTTCCCGGCATGGCTGGTATACGGAACCACGTCGAAATTGACCGACTTCAGATTCTTGCAGTTCTGGACGGAGCTTCTGCGGAGTTCGAGGACCGAGGACGGAACGTCGAGCTCGGTGATGGCCAGCCCGTCGAGAGCGTAGAATCCGACGTACTGGACGGTGTCCGAGAGCTTGAAATCCGTAATCAAAGATCCGTTCTGCAGGAAGTTATCGACCAGAAGATACGGGCCTTTCTTGACTTCGAACTTCGTTAAAGACGAAATCAGGGCTCCGGAAGTCGAGAACAGAGGGTTCGAATCGAAGAGACGGGTGAGGCTGTACCCCCAGGGGACGGAAAGTTTCGTGACCTTGAGGTCGTTAGCGAAGATGTACGTCAGGTCGGACGCGCTCTGATCGACCGTGTCGACCGTGCCGCGCGCGTTCTTAGGAGCGTTATCGACATCGAACCAGGCTTCCTGCTGGGAGATGGCCGTATCGCCCATCAGGGTGTAGTCGGCTAAAGAGATCTTGGTCAGGTTGGTGCAGTCGGCAAACGCGCGGTTCGCGACTTCCTTGCTGTTCGGAAGGTCGATTTCGGTCAGGCCGGTATCTCCTTCGAACGCGCTCTTCCCGACATATTCGAGTGTTTCCGGCAGGGCAGCGATGTCCTTCCTTCGTTTTAAGGCGCTGTCCGCGACGCCGGTCACGCCGTCTAAGGAAACGGAACCGACCGTCCCTTTTAAGGCGAGCAAAGCTCCGCCCACGCGGATGGCCCCGTCGGGCTGCGCCTTGTACCAGGCGGAATCTTCTAACGAGTTATCTTCAAAATACAGGACGGAATCCGTATCTTTCACGTCCGTTACGGATGCGGCGCCTTTGAAGGCTCCTGCGCGCAGGACGCGCGCTCCTTTTAAGGAAACGGTCTGTAAAGACGTCAGTTCGGACGTGACGCAGCCCGAGCAGACTTCCTTCCCGCATAAGCCGAGGGAGACAATCTTGGACAGAACCGACTTCGAAGCGCTCGATTTGAACAGATCCGCGACCGGAAGTTCCCCGCTGTAACGGAGGGAGACAACGTTGTTGGAATCTTTCAAAACGTCCTGTTCGACATCCGCGACGCTGAAATCGACTTCCTTCAGCGAAGTGCAGGAAGCAAAGGCGAGCGAATCGACCTTCTGAATGCTGTCGGGCAAAGCGACCGACGTCAGGCCCGTCCCTTCGAAAGCGGACGAACCGATTTCGCGCAGTTTCGAACCGGGGGCGAACGTCAGTCTCTTCAGATTCGTCTGGTTCTTGAAGGCGTCCGGGGCGATCATCTCGATATCGCTAGGGACTTCGTAGCTTTCCCCGACCGTCCCGTTATAAGCGTAGAGGACGTGCCCGTAGACGATCGCGCCTTTCTTCGAAGAAAGCTGAGTGCTGTACCACGGGGTCGAATCGAACGCGCCTTTCCCGATATAGGAAAGGTCCGTTAGACTTTCGATGTTGATTTCGCTTAAGGAAGCGTTGTTCTTAAAGGCTCCTGGGCCGATGCTCGTGACGTAGGAACCGAGCTCGACGGACGTGACCGTCCCCTGCAAGGAGGCGAAGGCGTCCTCCCCGATTCCGACAATCGGATACCCGTTCCCGTCGCCGACGGAGGTCTTGATTTCCGGGCGCAGGACGGATTCGACCGTAATCTTCCCATTCTCGTAGAACCCGGCGATCTTCTCGGAATTGTCGTAGACGTACTTGGTGATCGTCACCGTGTCGTCGTACGAACCCGGATCGGTGACGGAGATCGAGGCTTCGAGGCCGTCTTCTCCCGCATCGGTGCTCACCGTGAAACGGCGGGCGACCTGGTCCGTGTTATACGAGTTCGTGCCGGAACTAGCTCCCGCCGAGCAGGACGGGAGGAACAGAAGTGAAGCGCAGGCGATCAGAAGAAGTTCTCTTTTTTTCATAAGTCGGCTTCCTCCTTCCTACATGATGCGGACGTTCGTATCGAGGGTATAAACTTCCAGAGGCTGTTCGTGGTCGAAGGTGAACGAGACGTCGTTCTGGCCTTCCGCAAGGGCGCCGGTGACGTCGATGTAGTTCTCGCTCTCCCCGATTTTAACGAGCAGATACTGTTTCTTGCCGTAATCGAGGACTTTCTCCGCGGTATGGCGGATCGACTTTTCGCCAGCGGAAACAATCTTCGGCGTGAATCCGAGACGGAACGGATCTTCGGTCATCTTCCTCTGTTCGATGGCGTAGAGACGGCGGACGAACGTGTCGTTCAGTTCGTAGGAGGCCTTGTCGGCGCGGTCTTTCGGATCGGTCCCGTCCTCGAGTTCTCCGAAGAAGAGGGCCTTCTTCTTTCCGTCGACGCGTTCCTTCTCCTTGACGAAACAGCCGATGGCTTCGACGTGGTGGACGATCGGCGAAACGACCGCTTCCTTGGTGCCGGCCTTGGTAAAGGTCAGATCCTCGAGGGCCAGCCCGACGGAAATTTCCTTTCCTTCCTCGACCGGGATGGGCGAGGTGCAGAACAGGACGTCGTCGAGATCCGGCTTTTTCAAGGTGACCAGATAGCGCTCGTCGGCGACCTTCTCGCACTTATAGACCGGCAAGACCAGTTCTCTTCCGTCGATGACCGAGGCGTTCGGAATCTTGACTTCGTATTCGCCGTCTTTAAGGGCTTCGTACGCCTTCGGCTTATCAATCGTCTGCCCGTAGAGGCCGATCTTGTCGCCTTTAACAACGGCTCTGGCCTTGGAATAGGTCGGGCAGAACGGCATGATCGCCGCTTCGTTCTTGGTCTCCTGTTCGAAGACCTTCAGCAGGGAATTGTCGAAGACGAAATGCACTTCGTCCCCGATCTTGTTCGTATTGGTCGGCTCGACCTTGATGATGATCGAAGCCTTGGTGACGCTGTCGTTCTCGTTGACCAAATTGGCGAGATCACAGTAGAGCAGCGTCTCGTTGCCCAGACGCTCAATCTGGGAAATCACGGCCTTCAGCCCGCCTTCCTCCGCTAAAAGGATGTTGTCCGGACGGGCGCCGAGGGTGACGTGCGTCTTCCCGTCGAAATAGTCCGGGTCGCACTTCAAGAAATATTCGTACGGGACGGAAATCTTCTGTCCGTCCTCGAAGGTCAGGAGGATTTCCTTCCCTTCCTTCTTCATCGTGACGTCGAAGAAGTTCATCTGCGGGGTTCCGATGAAGCCCGCGACGAACTTGTTGAGCGGATGGTCGTAGAGGTTGGTCGGCGTATCGATCTGCTGCACGACGCCGAGCTTCATGACGACGATGCGGTCCGCCATGGTCATGGCCTCGACCTGGTCGTGCGTGACGTAAATGAACGTCGTGGCGAGCTTCTTGTGGAGTTTCGAAATCTCCGTTCTCATCTGGGCGCGGAGCTTCGCGTCGAGGTTCGAGAGCGGTTCGTCGAGAAGGAAGACCTTCGGGTTGCGCACGATTGCGCGGCCCAAAGAGACTCTCTGGCGCTGGCCGCCGGACATGGCCTTCGGCTTGCGCTGCAGATAATCCTCGATGCCGAGGATCTTTGCCGCTTCGAGAACGCGGCGGTTGATTTCTTCCTTCGGCATGTGCTTGTTGCGTAAGGAGAAAGCGATATTCTCGTAGACGGTCATGTGCGGATAAAGAGCGTAGTTCTGGAAGACCATCGCGATATCGCGGTCCTTCGGCTGGACGTCGTTCATCAGATCCGGCCCGATGAAGAGGTCGCCCGCGGTGATGTCCTCGAGTCCGGCGATCATGCGCAAAGTCGTCGACTTTCCGCAGCCGGACGGACCGACGAAGACGATGAATTCCTTATCCTTGATCTGGATGTTGAAATCGCTGACGGCCTGCACGCCGTTCGGATAGACCTTGTAAATGTGGCTTAACGTAACATCGGACATAACTTTTTCTCCCTTCTTTCTTTATTTGATAACCGTCACGCTCAGAGACGGTAAGATCAGCCCTTCACCCGACTTATACGAATACGACCCGTCCACGCTGAGGCAGTTTCGGAGTTCCCCGCTAAATCCGAGGGAATCTTCGGTAACCGTCTGCTGCTGGGACGACGCGTTGACCAGAATGTGTACGGTCGAGCCGTTCCACGTCTTCTTCACGGACAGGACGTCCTGGTCCTTCAGTACTTTTTCGACTTCGAGCGGAGCCCGTGCGATTTCCGGATTGTCGTCCTTCATCTTGTAGAGGCAGCGCATGTAGTTGAATAAGCTCGACGGATCCCCGATCTGGACGTCGGCCGTATCCTTAATGTACTGGTCGAACTTGTCGTTCGCCCCTTCCGTATACGGCGCGCACTCGTAGGAATCTCCCCAGCGCATCGGTAGCCGCGCCAGGCGGTCTCCGTACGCCGAAGAGGAAGTGACGCCCATGACGCCGATCTCGTCCCCGTAGTAATTGAAGTAATTCCCCTGATAGAGGTTCTGCATCGCGTAGAAGAACTTAGCCGCGTCCTTCTTGAACTCGCCCTGGCGGATGAACTGGTTCGTCATCCTCCCGATGTCGTGGTTCGAATTGAAGTTCGCGTCGATGTGCTCCGGATTCTGTTCCGCTTCGCGTCCGCTGAGTCCGAGGTAGGTGGCCAAGTAGCTCACCGCCCCGTCCATGTTCCCGTTATTCGAGATGCGGTTCAGGAAGCCTGAGATTCCGCTGGAAGACACGTTCCGGATCGCGCAGTCGAAGTCGAAGTACGAATCGATCGACGTGTTCTGAACATATCCGATTGCCCCCGAGAAGCTCCACGGCCCTTCGGCGACGATGTACGCGCCGCTCTTTTTCGCCTTGACTTCCGAATCAATCAGATTGATGTATTCGTAGTTTTTCTTCGGGAGTCCGGTGTAGTACGACGTGACCGCGTCGAGGCGGAACCCGTCGATTCCGAGGTCGAGATAATGTTCGAGGACTTCCTTCTGGTAATTCCTCACGAATTCCGAGTCGAGGTTCCAGTCCGGCATGTCCGAGGAGAACCCTTCGAAAACCGCGTTCGTCAGTCCCGGGCAGTAATACGTCCCGTTGGAGTAGCCAGTCAGGGCCTGAATGTTCGTCCCGCTCTTGAAGATGCGGAAGTACGTGAGTTCCGGGCATTCCGCCGCGGCGGATTCGCTGACGCTCCCGTCGCTGTTGAAGACGGACGCGCTCTTGTGGGCGGAGATGTAGTTCACCGCGGTGAGGAACATTTCGTTCTTGACCGAAGCGTGGTTCAAAGCCATGTCGAGCAGGATCTTCATCCCGCGCTCGTGGCACTCCTCGATCAGTTCCTCGAGCTGGGCGTTCGTCCCGAACTCCTTCTTGACCGTGTAGTAGTCGATCGTGTCGTAGGCGTGGTACTGGGTCGACTCGAAGACGGGGGAAAGCAGGATGCCGTCCACCCCGAGGCTTCCTTCCCCGTGCGGATCGCCTTTCTTTCTCAGATAGTCGAGCTTGGCGAGGATTCCGCCTAAATCTCCGATCCCGTCCCCGTCCGAATCGGCGAAGGAAGGAACCCAGATATGGTAAAAATTCCGGTAATTGTCGTCATCGACCTTCAGGGCATCCCGGTTCTCGAGATCGTAGGAAGGACGGACATAGGAGGCGTCTTCGGAACTCATGCCGGCGCCGCTCTCGAGATCGTAGGAAGAACGGACATAGGAGGCGTCTTCGGAACTCATGCCGGCGCGTTCCGAGCACGAGAAAAGCAAAGGGACGAAGGCGAGGATCTTCAGAGCGTTCTTTGTCATCCTGTTCATGTCATTTCCTCTCTTTCAGGATGCAGCCGCTCTTCTTGCCGAGCACGAGGTCACCCCGTTCGAAATGGACGTCCCCGACCGTGTAGAGCACGTCGAACCGGCGGTCTTCGTGGAAGACCTGGTTGTCCCCGAGCAGATTGATGTACACGCGGATCTTCCCGCGCTTATATCCGAAGATTCCGTCCTCCAGGACGAACGCGTCGGAACGGAGATCCTTTTCTTCGCGGCGGATCCGGATGAGTCTTTTGACCGCGTTATATAACGAATCCGGGTCGGACATCTCCTCTTCGGCCGTAGGATCCGAATCCAAGGTCGGAAGGAACGTCCTGTCCGCTTCCGAGAATCCGGCGTTCTTCTCCTTCTTCGAGAAGCGCATCGGAAGACGCGAGCCGGTCCGCTGGTACCCTCCTTCGAAGGAAGGAAGACTGAGATTCGTATGCATACCGATCTCGTCCCCGTAATAGATGTACGGGACGCCCGGCATCGTCAGGATGAAAAGATACGCGAGCTTCAGCTCGTCGCCTTCTAAGAAATCCGCGATGCGTTCCGTATCGTGGTTCCCCGAGATGAGCGAAAGGGACTTCTTGCGGGATTTGGCCGCCTTGACCCGGGCCTTCAGATCCCCGAGGAAGAACGCATATTCCCCCGTGTCGAACTCTTTTAAAAGCGGCTTCTTTCCGTCGGAATGGAGGCGGAACAGCCGGTGCGAGAAATTGTGGTAATGGTCCAAAACGAAATCCGAGTCGAACACGTTCAGAGACTGTTCCGGATTCGACCATTCGGAAGTCAGGAAATATCCGTCGTATCCTTCTTCTTTCAGATCTTCCCTAATCGTCTTCCAGAGGGCGACGGTCGCGGATTTGCCATCGTCGTCGTTCTTGACCAGGGAATCTGCCATGTCGACGCGGAATCCGTCGACTCCGTAATCGAGCCAGAATTCCATGATTTTCTCGAGGTATTTCCTGCCGGAAGCCACTTCGAGGTAGGATTTCTGCCAGGAAGGATATTCGATCCTGTTGAAGCCGTAATTGATGGCCGGCTGATGGGCGAAGAAGTTCACCATGTACGCACCGTACCGGTCGTAGCAACCGCTGATCAGTCGGTAATTGCTCGGCAGATCCCACGGGGAATCGTTCCAGATGAATAAGTCGTACTTGTCGTTCGGAACGCCGGAAGCGGACTCCAGGAAATCTCCGCATTCGACGGACATATGTCCCGGAACAAGGTCGAGGAAAAGACGGATGCCGTTTTCGTGGCACTTCTCCACGAGCCGTTTCAGATCTTCGTTCGTCCCGTAACGCGGAGAGACCTTATAAGGATTCCTCACGTCGTATCCCCCGTCTTTGAACGGGGAATCGTAGATCGGGTTGAGCCAGATCGCGTTGAAGCCGAGATCGCGGATATACGAAAGTTTCTCTTCGATTCCCTTTAAATCCCCGAACGAATCGCCGTTCGAGTCACGGAAGGAATTCGGATAAATCTCGTAGAAGATGCAGTCTTTGAATGCTGGAAGTTCGGACATAATTGGGAATGGAACGGAAGTTTAACCTTTGACGGAACCGCCGGTGACCCCGCCGACGTAGTATTTCTGGGTCATGAGGAACAGGATCATGATCGGAATGGAGATCATGACCGAGCCCGCGAAGAACATGGTGTAGTTCGAGACGAGTCTCTGGTAGGAGTTGATCATCGAATAGAGGCCCAGGGCGACGGTGTAGTTCTCGCGCTTGTCGCGGAGAATGACCGAGGAGAAGATGTAGTCGACCCACGGGCCCTGGAAGGACGTGAGCATCGTGTAGACGACGATCGGCTTCGAAAGCGGAAGGACGATCTTGTAGAAGACCTTGAAGTTGTTCGCCCCGTCGATTCTCGCCGCCTCGTCGAGCGATTTGGAGACCGTGTCGAAGAAGCCCTTGGCGATGTAGAAGCCGGAGCCGGACGCCGCCGAATAAATCAGAATCAGGGAGATGAGCGTCCCGTCAATCCCGATGACCTTCAAGAGGTTGTAGATGACAATCATCGATAAGAAGCCCGGGAACATGCCGAGAATCAGGTTGACGTTCATCATGCCTTTTCTGCCCTTGAAACGGAGACGCGACATCGAATACGCGACCGAAAGGACGAAGATGGTCGAGATGAGCATGACGAAGACCGCGACGACCAAAGTGTTGAAGAACCACTTTAAGAACGGGATGTCGGCCATCGTGACCCCGTCGTCTCTCGACTGGGTCAATAGGGCGAGGTACCATTTGAGCGAGAATCCTTCGGTAGGGACAAGCGAACCCGACTGGGAAGCCTGGGCCTGGACCGAAACGTAGAGGATCCCGAAAATCGGAAGGATCCATAAGACGCCCAAGACGGCTAAGAGGATGTAGATCAGGGTGTTGATCGTGACTTCCCTGCGGTGCTGCGAATGGAATTTGCGCGTGACGGCGGTGTCGTCCGCGACCAGTCTCTTTTCGACGCTGGCGTATTGCTGGTTGATCATTAGGCGAAGTCCTCCTCATTCTGGTTCGACGAGCTGAAGCGGTAGGCGATCAGCGAGAAAATGGCGGAAATGACGAAGATCATGATGCCGATGACCGAGGCGTAGGCGAAGTTGCTCTGGTTGACCGTGAGCTTGTAGAGCCAGGTGACGAGCAGATCCGTCTTGCCGGCCGAGAGATAGTCGTTCGTGGTCGGGGCGCCGCCGGTTAAGAAGTAGATGACGTTGAAGTTGTTGATGTTCCCGACGAACTGAGTGATGAGCGACGGGCCCATGACGAAGAGGACGTACGGGAGGGTGATCTTGAAGTACTGTCTGGCCGGACCCGCGCCGTCGATGGAGGCGGATTCGTAGAGGTCTTCCGGAACGTTCATCAGGATGCCGGTCGTCGAGAGGATGGTGTACGGAATACCGACCCAGACGTTGACCAGGATGACCGTGATACGGGCCGAAGTCGGATCGGTCATGACGGTCAGATGCGCGGCCGGATTCATCCAGCCGAACATCTTCATGATCTGTTCGATCAGGCCGCCGTCGGAAAGGAATTTGTTCCAGGTCATGAGCGAAACGAACTGCGGAACCGCGATGGATAAAACGAACAGGGTTCTCCAGAGCTTTTTCAGCTTGATGCCCTTCTTATTGATGAGCATCGCGAGAATCATGCCTAAGAAGAAGTTCAGGAACGTCGCGAAGACCGCCCAGACGAGCGTCCATCCGAGAATGTGGACGAACGTGTAGGAGAAGTTCGAGTTGGCTCCGGCGAAGAGGTTCGCGAAGTTCGTGAACCCGATCCACGTGAACATGTTCGCGGGATACTGGTGGTTCACGTTGTAGTTCGTGAAACCGACGAGGATCGTATCCATGATCGGGATGATCGTGAAAATGACGATGCCGGCGACCGGGAGGGTCAGAAGGAGCAGATGGAAACGCGAACCGACGAGCGAACGGAAGTCTTCGAAGGCGGTCGGCAGATGCTGGCCGGCCTCGTATTCCTCCTGGGTGTCGATGGCTTTGGAAATGCTCTTGAAATAGAAGATGACGAACAAGACGAGCAGGATGTACGTGACCAAGCCGTACAGAAGAATCAGGGACGAGTTATCCCCGAAAACGGTGAAGAGCTGCGTGTATCCCTGATCGCCGCAGTAGATGTTCGCGGCGGATTCGCTCGTGAAGGCGATATTTTCGAATCCCGCGGCGATGGCACTTCCGTCATCGGTCGCGCAGTAGTATTTGGTCATCCTCGTGCCGAGCGTGGCGAACGACTGCAATGCGCCCGAACCGCAGAACACCATGTAGAGGATGAACGCGGCGG
>CAYUFI010000008.1:0-14130 GCA_964444175.1 uncultured Clostridiaceae bacterium
TTCACGGATGTTTCTTCCCCGGCGGAACGCCCAGACTCTGATAAAGAGCCGACTCCATGATAGGAAAAAGAGGAAGGAAAAGCAAGTTTCAGGGATTCCCCTCCTCAAGGCAAAAAAAGAAGAGGATCACTCCCCTTCCTTTTGAACGAGCTTGGCGATATCCGGGTCGGTCTCGCCTTCGACCTGCATCGTGAGGTTCGAGACTTCCAGTCCGAATTTCAGATTCTCGACGAACTTTTTCTTCCGGACGAACCCGGTTAAAAACCCGGCGTAGAACGCCGCGGTCGCCCCGATGCGGTTCACGATTTTCTCTTCGGCCAACGGTTCCACTTCCAGGTACCCCCAGTCGAACGGATTCGAATAGTAGATTTCCTTTCCTTCGTAGTTCCCGATGACGTTCTGCACCCCGTTGGCGCGGACCGCGTCCACGGTCTCCTGCAGGGTGGCGTCCTTTTTCATCTCGACCAGTTCCTTCATTTCCTTATAATCCCCGTAGAACAGGTGCGTGCGCGGGAGGAAACGGACGAAGCGTCTCATCTTCGGCTGGGCGATCCCGTAGATGCAGATCTTCATGTTCGGGAAGTTCCGCATCAGGTCGATGATGCCCTGCTGACCGATGTCCGTGTCGAAGAACAGGTGTTCGTAATTCAGAATCGTCGCGAGATGCTGCATGAAGAACGGGGCCTTCAGGGCCTCGTTCGCCTTGACGTTCGCGTAGCTTCCTTTCAGCTGACCTTCTGAATCGAGCTTTCCTTCGAAAAGCGGCGTGGGGTATTTCCGCTCCGGACAGAGGACTTCGACTCCCAGGCCTTTCAGTTCCTCGAGAATCCTGTCCCCGTATTCGTCGTTCCCGAGCGCGGTGAGGAACGTGACCTTGTTCCCGAGATAGGCGAGGTTCCGCGCGATGTTGAGCCCGGCCCCGCCCAGGGAATATTCCTGGGCGCTCCCGAAAGAGTCCGCGTCCTTTGAAACGTGGTTCAGACGGTTCGAGCCGATGACGAGAATGTCCGACATATCCTTACTTATCCACGACCGCGAGGCGGTTCAGCGCTTTCTTCAGGGCGAGCTCCGCCCGCTTGTAATCGATGTTCGGATCGCGCGTCTCCTTGTAGGATTCGATGCGCTTCTCCGCGCGGGCCTTGGCTTCTTCAGCCCTCTTCTTATCGATTTCTTCCTTCGACTCGAACGAATCCGCGAGGATCAGGACCTTGTTGTCCTTCACTTCGAGGACCCCTCCGCCCAGAGCGAAGTAACGCCGTTTCCCGTCTTTTTCGTACTCCAAAGGACAGACGTCCACGATGCCAATGAGCGGGGCGCGGTTCTTCAGGATGCCGATGGCTCCGTCGGTCAGACGGAGATTCAGAATCTCCGCCTCGTCCTCGAAATGGCGTCCGTCGGGAGAGACGATCAGGAAGGAAAAGGAACGTTCCGACATAAGAAACTATTTCATCTCCTTCGCTTTCTTCTCGACGTCTTCGATCGAACCGCAGTAGAGGAACGCGGATTCCGGATACGAATCGTATTTGCCGCTCAGAATCGCCTCGAACGAGCGGATCGTGTCTTCCCTCTTGACGTAGACGCCCGGCTGCCCGTTGAACGCGGCGGCCACCGAAAGCGGCTGCGACAGGAAGTTGCGAATCCTTCTCGCGCGGGCCACGATCTTCTTGTCCTCGTCGCCGAGCTCGTCGATGCCGAGAATGGCGATGATGTCCTGCAGTTCCTTGTAACGCTGTAAAATCGACGTGACTTCGCGCGCCACTTTATAGTGGCGTTCCCCGATCACGAGCGGATCGAGGATGTTCGACGCGGATTCGAGCGGATCGACCGCCGGATAGATGCCTAAAGAGGCCAGTCCTCTGTCGAGGACCGTCTTCGCGTCGAGGTGGGTGAACGTCGTCGCCGGGGCCGGATCGGTCATATCGTCGGCCGGGACGTAGACGGCCTGGATCGACGTGATGGAGCCGTCCTTGGTCGAAGTGATGCGCTCCTGGAGCTGTCCCATTTCCGTCGCCAGGGTCGGCTGATAGCCGACCGCGGACGGCATGCGCCCGAGCAAGGCGGAAACTTCCGAACCCGCCTGGGTGAAACGGAAGATGTTGTCGATGAACAGAAGGACGTCCTGATGCTTCTGGTCGCGGAAATATTCCGCCATCGTCAAAGCGGTCAGGGCGACGCGCATTCTCGCACCCGGCGGTTCGTTCATCTGACCGAAGACCAGGGCGGTCTTGGAGAGGACGCCGCTCGCCTTCATTTCGTAATATAAGTCGTTTCCTTCGCGCGAACGTTCGCCGACACCTCCGAAGACGGAGATGCCGTTATGTTCGGTCGCGACGTTGTGAATCAGTTCCTGAATCAGGACGGTCTTGCCGACGCCGGCGCCTCCGAAGAGGCCGACCTTGCCGCCCTTGACATACGGGCAGAGCAGATCGATGACCTTGATGCCGGTCTCGAGGATTTCCTGGCTCGTGGCCTGTTCTTCGAACGTCGGGGCTTCCCGATGAATCGGCAGGTGCGGTTCCTTGGCGAAATCGCCGCCCTTGTCGTCAATCGGCTGGCCGAGGACGTTGAACATCCTGCCCAGGGTCGCTTCGCCGACCGGGACCGTGATCGGTTTCCCGGTGTTGACGACCTTCATCCCACGGACGAGCCCGTCGGTCGGGCCCATCGAGACGGAACGGACCGTGTCGTCCCCGATGTGCTGCAGCACCTCGCTGACGAGGACCTTGCCGTCCGGCAGCTCGATGTTCAGAGCGGTCAAAAGGGCGGGAAGATGCCCTTCCGCATAGCGGACGTCGATGACCGGGCCCACCGCCTGGACGATGGTTCCGATCGAATAATCCTGTTTCGTTTCTCCCATAGCTTCTTCCTCCTTTTATTGGTTGACCCTTCCGGCCATGATCTCCGTGATCTGATTGGTGATCTCGGCCTGTCTTTCCTTGTTGTACGTCAGGTTCAGCTGGCGTTTCAGTTCGTCGGCGTTCTGCGTCGCGTTATCCATCGCGTTCCGCCGCGCGCCTTCCTCGCACGTCCCGGCCTCGTTGATCCGTTCGTAGAGGACCGTGTCGAGGTACTTCGGGAGCAGCTCCGCGAAGACTTCCGCCCTGCTCGGATAGAAATCTGGCGGATATTCTTCCTCTTTTTCCTGTTCGACTGGCGAAATCCCGGAAATCGGCAGAAGCGTCCTCTGATCCGGGACGAACGTCAGCGCGTTCTTGAAATGCGTATAGACCAGAACGATCTTCTCATACTTTCCGCTCAGATACAGTTCGACCAGTTCCTTCCTTAGGCTCACGGCCTTCATGTAATCGAAGTGCGTCATGAGGTCGAGATAGTCCCTGTGATACGGAATCCCGTCTTCCTTGAACTTTCCTTCCCCCCGCGTGCCGACGAGGTACACTTCGTCCCCTTCCTGATAAAGGCTCTCGGCGTATTTCAGGATGTTGAGGTTGTAGCCTCCGCAGAGGCCGAGATTCGACGCGATCACGAGATAGACGCTCGGGCGGTAGATCTTCTCTTCCGTTCCTTCCGAATCTTCTCTAGCGATTAACGGGGACGCTTCGACCATGTCCTTATAAGTCAGTCCCGACATGCAGAGGGCAATCGTCGATTCGAGGTTTTCCACGTAGTCCAAAGTATTGCTCATGGCTTTCTTGCGCCTCATGAGCTTCACGGAGCTTACGAGCTTCATCGCGTTCGTAATCTTCCGGGTCGAATCGACCGATGCGATACGATGCCTGATCTTCGCTAAACCGGAACCCATCTTCGGACCTTTCTTCCTTTACTTCTGTTCGGCCGGCTTCTCTTGCGGCTCTTCCTCCTCCTCTTCCCCGTTTCCGTACGAAGAAGCGAATTCCGCGACGGCCTGATTCAGTTTTTCGATGAACTCGTCACTCATCGCCTTCTTTTCGGTCAGTTCGTCGAGCAGTTCCTTATGGTTGTGCCCGAGGGAACGGTACAGCGCGTCGAGGAACGGATGGATCTGATCCAGCGGCAGCGAATCGAGATAATTGCGCTGCGCCGTGAACAGTTCGACCACCTGGCGCTGGAACGGCATCGGCTGATACTGGCCTTGTTTAAGGACTTCCATCAGCGCGTCGCCGTGGGCGAGGGTCTTCTTGGTCTCCTCGTCGAGATCCGAGCCGAACTGGGAGAACGACTGGAGCTCGTGGTAGTTCGCGAGCTGGATCTTCAGGGACTTCGAGACCTGCTTCATGCACTTGTACTGGGCCGACGAACCGACGCGGGAGACCGAAAGGCCGGAATCGATGGCCGGTCTCTGGCCCGCGTTGAATAGATCCGTCACGAGGAAGATCTGTCCGTCCGTGATGGAAATGACGTTCGTCGGAATGTAGGCGGAAATGTCGCCCGCCTGTGTCTCGATGATCGGCAGAGCCGTAATGGATCCGCCTCCGTATTCAGGAGCGAGACGGCAGGCCCGCTCGAGCAAACGGGAATGCAGGTAGAAGACGTCGCCCGGATACGCCTCGCGGCCCGGAGCGCGCTTCAGAAGCAAAGACAGCGTGCGGTACGCGACCGCGTGCTTGCTCAAGTCGTCGTAGACGATGAGGACGTCCTTGCCCTGTTCCATCCACTCCTCGCCGATCGTGACGCCGGCGTACGGGGCGATGTATTTCATCGGGTCGGATTCCGCGGCGGTGGCCGAAACCACGACCGTGTAGTCCATGGCCGAATACTGTTTGAGATGTTCGACGACGCGGACGACCGTGGAGGTCTTCTGTCCAATCGCGACGTAGATGCAGAGGCAGTTCTTGCCTTTCTGGTTGATGATGGTGTCGATGGCGATGGCCGTCTTGCCGGTCTGGCGGTCGCCGATGATGAGCTCGCGCTGCCCGCGGCCGATCGGAATCATGCCGTCGATGGCCTTGATGCCCGTTTCGAGCGGGGTATCGACCGATTTGCGCGTCATGACGCCCGGAGCGACCCGTTCGATTGGACGCATCTTGGTATAGGAGATCGGGCCCTTGCCGTCGATCGGCTGGCCCAAGGCGTTCACGACTCTTCCGAGCATGCCGTCCCCGACCGGGACTTCGACGACCTTGCCGGTCCTCTTGACCATGTCGCCTTCCTTGACGAGGAGGTAGTCGCCGAGCAGGACCGCGCCGACGGAGTCTTCGTTCAGGTTCATGACCATACCGTAGACATCGTGCGGGAATTCGAGCAGTTCGCCCAACATCGCCCGGTCGAGTCCGTAGACCGTCGCGATGCCGTCGCCGACGGAGACGACGCTGCCGACGTCGTCGGACTGCGTCTTCTGGGAATAATGTTTGATCTGCTCTTTGATCAGAGCGGAAATCTCATCCGTTTTCAGTGCCATAAAAAATTACGCTCCTTTCTTCAGCGACTTCGAAAGCCGGCGCAGGCTTTCCTCGAGAGAATAATCGATTTCTTTTCCGGACAGGACGATGCGGAACCCGCCGATCAGGGACGGATCGACGGCGTTCTTCAGCTCGGCCTTCACACCTTCCTTCTTCGAGACGGCCTGTTCAATCGAGGCGATCTCGTCTTCGGAAAGCTTCTGGGCGGAATAGACCGTCCCCTGGACGATCCCGAGTTCCCGGTTCGCGAGGCGGATGAATTCGCGCAGTATCGCGTCGAGCCGGTAAGCGAGACCCTTTTTCGTCACGACCAGGACGAAGTTCTTCAGCTCTTTGAGCGGGACGGAAGCGTAGATCTTGTTGACCGCCTCTTCCTTCTCTTCCTGATTCAGGAAGGCGCTCGAAAGGAGATGCATCAGTTCCGGATTCTCTTCGAGAGAGACTTCCATCCGCTGCGCTTCCTTCAGATATTCGGATATCTTCCCTTCGTCCTTGGCGATACTTAAGAGAGCCTCCGCGTAGTTCCTGAATTCGTTATCCATCGTTCTTCCTTATTCGGCTTCGGTCGAGTCTTTGCTGTCTTCGTTCATCCCGTTCACGAAATCGCGGACGTACTTCCTGTTGTCTTCCGTATTCACTTCGCGCTTCAGCAAGGCGCCGGAAGCTTCTAAGGCGATATCGACGATCTGATCCTGGGCGTCGCGGATGGCCTTCTGTTTCTCGAGCTCAATGTCCTTCTTGGCCTGTTCGCGCTTCAAGGCGAGTTCCTTCTGCAGGTCTTCCTCGTACTTCGCCTTATCGATGTCGGCCTGTTTCTTCACCTCGTCGAGGATCTTCTCGCCTTCCTTCTTGGAGGCGTTCAGGTTCTTCTTCGCTTCCGCGTTGGCTAGAGCGGCTTCCCTTTTGTTCTTCTCCGAATCGGCCAGATTGTTCGCGATATAGTCCTGGCGCTTCTGCAGATACCTGTGAATCGGCTTGTACGCGAGGAAAATCACCGCGACGCACATGACCGCGAACGCCAAAAGCTGCGTCAGGAACGCCCATAAGTTCGGAACGAGCTTATCGGTGATCCCGATGTTGTCCGTGATCGTGCCGCTGATGTCATCGTCCAAGAGTAACCAAAAATCCATACGAAACCGCCTCCTTGTCCGTCTTCCCTGTCTATAACAAAGGCCGAAGCCTTTCCCTATATAAAAGGGGACGGCTTACATGACCAAGCAGAGAATAGCGACCAGAAGACCGTAAATACCGGTCGTCTCGTCGAGCGAGCAGCCGAGAATCATCGCGGTTCTGAGCTTGCCGTACATTTCCGGATTTCTCGTCATGCCGTCGATGGCCTGGACGCAGATCTTCGCTTCGCCTAAGCCCGACGCGAAACCGTTCAGAACGGCGATGGCGGCTCCGATGTACTTCAATCCTGCTAACTCCATAATTCCTTCCTCCTTTTGGAATCCACAACTATATGAACCTGAGCTTTCCTCAGTGATTCACCAAAACTCACGCGGCGGATACAGCCGCTTCTCCTTTGACGGAAGCCTGCGCTTCCTCTTCCTCGTCGGGGTCTTCCTGGGAGACCCAAAGCGATGAGAGCGAAATGAAGATGAACGCCTGGATGGCACCCGAGAAGACATCGAAATAGAGATGCAGCACCGGCATCACGATGGGCGCGACGAACATACCGGCCGGGCCCGGGAACGGGGTCGTAGGAAGCAGCTTCCCGAAGATGGCATCCGAGAGCAGCTCGAGGAAATAGTAGTCGATGATCTCGATTGCGAAGCCGGAAATCGCGTTCCCGAATAGACGCAAAGACAGCGATAAGAGCGGAGCCCACATACTTAAGAGGTTGATGGGAAGGAATAGCGGCATCGGATCGACGTAGCGCTTGAAATACTTCCATTTGTTCGCCTTCACGGCCGTGGCGTGGATCAAAATGAACGTGCATAAGCCCAGCGACAGCGTGTTGCAGAGGATCGTCAGCGGTCCGGGGAGGCCCGAGATGCCGATGAAGAAACTGATGAAGACGTAGAGGCAGATCGACAGGCTGTACCCCGTGAACCCTTTCCACTTCTTCCCCATCATCTCGACCGTGTAGTTCTCGAGCCAGCCGACGAAGGCGCAGCAGACCGTGATGAACTTGTTCCTGTCCGGCTTGGTCGGATCCTTACCCTTGAACGTAAAAAAGACGACAAACGAAAGAAGGACGATGAAACCCATCACGATGAAAGACATGATGTTCTCGCCGGAGAACGTGTTTCCGTTCCAGTCGAGCGCGTGCTTCAGGTTGTCCTGGACGCCGGAATAAATCAGCGCGTTATTCATCTTGATCTTCCTTCTTCGGAGACGATTCTATTTTAAGCGTTCCGTCCGCGATTTGGACGAGGACTTTCTGCTTCTGTTCCTGGGTCAAAATGTTCCAACTCGTTTGGGAGAACCCGTAATCCGCGAGCTTATCGAAATACTCCAAGGAAGAAGCCTTCTCTTTCTTTTCTTCCTTCTTTTCGGGAAGGTTCTTCCTATATTTCTCGCTCTCCTGATTCATCTCTTCTTCCTTCGGTTTATACGCCGCGAGGATCCCGCTAATCGAAAGAAACGGGACGCCCGTCGCAAGCAAACTCAGAAAGACCATGTTGTTCTCCGGATGGCTGAGATACAGGATCAGCGCCGGCGCGGCGACCGCGACGAGCATGATGAGCTGTCTTCCCGCGACCGAGCCGGTATAGGTCGCGCTCGCTGGATCTGCAGCCATCTTCTTCCCCTGGTTCAGTAAAAGAGCCAGGTTCACGAGCCCAAAGACGTACCCGAACCCGAAAGACATCGGGACCGCCCAGAGGTTCCAGATCAGAGCGACAAACGAGACGCCCAAAAGGACGCCGTTCATCAGGAGATAGATGAGATAGGTCTTTTTCTCGTAAGAGCTGTAATTCATGAGGTTCTCCGACACGTTTTCATTATAATCTAAAACGCGCCGGATTCGATAAGCAAAGGGTAAAAGGTGTATGAATTTCTTTTTCGATTCCGCCCTTTTATAAGGTCACCGAAGCCGGCAGGGCGATCGGGGACATGCTCGACGTGTACGCGTAGCTCAAAGAATAGGTATATCCGTCCCGGACGTAGGAGAGGCCGACGGTCTGGACATACCCTTCCTCGGCAGTCAGTTCCGCCGTAAACGTCATTCCGGAAATTCCTTCCTTAGCCGAATCGCTCGCGAAATCCCCCAAGAACGAAGACACGTCCGCGTCTCCGACCGAGCCTTTTAAAACCGCGCTAAATCCGTCGATGGAAAGTTTCGCTTCCGAGACCGAGGAGAAATCGAGTCCCAAGGAATACGGTTCGAAATCCGCGTCCGGATGGGTTTCCGGAGAGACGGCGTACGTCCCGTCCTCCTTCAGTTCCGCCCGTTTGACCGGGGAATAATAGATGTCGAAATCGCTGCGGTTCAGTTCCGCGTTCTCGTCGAGCGGGGCCATGACCGAATCGTATCCGCTGATGTGGACACGTTTGATTGGGGAACCGTCCTCGGAAGTTCCCGAATAGACGGACTTTCTCGACGATCCCGTCCCGTAGACGCGTTTATTCGCGTCGACCATGCGGTAATTCAGAGCGATCGAATAATACGGTTTCCCTTCTTCCTTCAGCTTCCCCAGATAGAACGAGGCGTCCTTTGTCCCTTCCGAAGCAGAAGAAGACACGGACTCCGAAACGCCCGTCCCTTCTGAAGAGGACGTTGACGGAACTGAAGAGCTTCCTCCCCCGCAGGAAGCGAAAAGCCCCAGGAGAAGGACGGAAATTGCATATACTGACTTTTTCATGGTATCTATCTCCTTTTATCCGCGGAACCCGATGCCGTTAAGAAGATCGCCAATCCCCTGCTGCATCGACTCGTAGGCTTGGACAGCCTGTTCGTATTTTTCTAAATCCGAGGCGGAAATCTTAGCCTTTTCCTCATCGGAAAGATGTTCGTAGATTTCCATCGCCTTGTAGATTGCGTAATGGTTCGAACGCACGTCGGAAGAATCGATCCTGCCGACGTACGAAGAGAACATCTCCGATGTCAGGTTCAGTTCGCTTTCTTTCCTTAACGAAAGGACAGGAACCGATTCGGAATCGCCGTACACCCAGTATAAGGACGTGTCGAAATCGCGGATGAACGTGTTCTGTTCCCAGTCTTCGAGCGTCTCCGGCATACTGACCGCGGTCCCGATCGTGACCGTCCTCGTATCCGGGGCGAGCGACTCGGACAGCGAGGAGTAATCCTCGTCCGCGTACGTGAAGTTCTTGACCGAATAGCTCGAGGTCGAAGCGTCGTGGGATCCGATGAGCTGGCCGAAATAGTTCGGCTGCGTGATCGCGTCAATCTTCAGATCCCCGAAGACGTTGTTCGCGACGAGCTTCCCGCCTTCTTTGTTGTGTCCGGCGACGATGCCGATTTCCTTCTTGGCCATCCGGATGTGCAGAAGGATGACCGCGTTGTCGATCGTGAGGTTCGAACGGTTTCTTCCGACAAGGCCGACCGCCGCTCCGTCCGTATCGACCGAACCCTCGGCGTAGATTCCGCGGATGTTCGTGTAGCTTTCCCCGGATTCGCCATCTTCGAGTCCGCCGGTCAGAAGGCCGCAGTACTTGGGGCAAATCACCTTCAGTCCGGAAATGGTCATGTCCGTAATCTCACTCGTCTTGTTCCCGCCGCGGAAACGGCCGGCCAAAGCGCCGAAATAGCCTTCCCCGCCCTCGGTCGTCGGTTCCTGCGCGACCGTGCAGTCGATAAACTTCAGATGCTCGTACGTTCCGCCGTACAGATTCCCGGCGATGATGCCGACGTTGCCTAGACCGTAGACCGAGACGTTCTTGAACGTCAGGTTCTTCACCGTCCCGTAGCATTTGCCGAATAGTCCTACGCAGTTGAGCGTGGACGAGATTGTCAGATTCGAAACCGTGTGTCCCTGTCCGTCCAAGACGCCGTGGAATTCGAAATCAGCCGATCCGTATTTCCAGTAATACGAGGAGAAATCCAGATCGTTCATCAGACGGAACGTCGACTTGTAGGTCGAGACGTTCACGCTCATGTCGTGGAACTCTTCCGGCGTGCGGATGTTGATGACCGTGGAGATGTCCGTCGAGGAATTGAGGGCGCTGTTCCCGTTCGCGTTGGTCAGGACGGCGTAGACGTCGTATTCCTTGGAAATGTCCAAAAGTTCCGAATCCACCGAGAATTCGCGCGATTTCACTTCCGCGCTCCCGGAGGAGGCGTATCCGCTTAAAGCGGTGTTCTGATTCGTGACGTCCGCTACGGAAGGAGCTGAGCTCCCTTTATCGAGGACGACGTAATGCAGGGTCGCGTCTTTCCGCACGACCTTGCCGGAAACGGTCAGGTAACCCTTGGCCGCGTCGGAAGCGTCCGCCTTCAGATACGAAACGGAAAAATCCGTCACGGACGCGACGTTGTCCTTCTGATCGAAGTAGACCGTCTGGGTGACCGTCTTCTTTTCCCCGGTCGAAGTCAGAACGTACTCGTGCGTATAGACAATCGAGCCGTCTTCGTTCTCTGTTCCGACGGTGGTCTTGACGGTGTAATCCGTTCCAGCGGTATAGGTCTTTTCTTCGTCGAAGCGGTTATGGAGCGTGAACTTCTTCGGATCGACCCCTTCGAGTTTTTCCTTGTCTTCCTCGTAAGCCAGAATGGACGACTCGTATCCGCCGATCGTCCCAATTCCGTCCGTGCGGTTCGGGTTTCTCATTTCGGTTTCTTTGGGCAGATTCGTTGCCGTATCGAACTTCAGATCCGCCAGATAGGTCGCTCCGACTTCCGCTCCGGAAGCTGCGACGATGCGGAAAGCGGTCAGATTCGCTTTTCCTCCGCCGGAAGAAATTCCGTAATCCGAGGTCTTGGTGGAAATGAACCCGCCGAGGTCCTTCGCCAGAGACTTATAGGAATTCGTCCTGTAATCCCAGACGGAGAAGAGGGCGAAGGAAGCGCTTAAGCGGATATCCACGCGGAACTTCGTCCAGACGCCCTGCTTAGGAGCTTCGTCGGCGGTCGTCTGATATCCGATCGGCGTGTACTGCGAGAATCCCTTCGAGGAGAATCCGACTCCGGCGACCGTGCGGCTGCCGGCCAAAAAATCGATCCGGATTCCGTTCGTATTCCCGTCGATGAGGAAATATCCTTCGAAGGCGACGTTCTTTTCCGAATCGCTCTTCGCGTTGATTTTCCGCGTGAGACGGACGTCGGAAGCGGAATTCTTCGACTGCACCTTCAGGACCTTGTCCGTCGGACGGGAATTGATGTTGTCGAGTTCTTCGTCCTTTTCGACGACCGAGGCGACCTGGGCTTCCGAGCCGCTCTGGGTCCAGCGGTAATAGTTCGAGATGTCGATGCCGGCGGCGTACGAGGAGAAGTCCTCCTCCATCGCGACCGGAAGTACCTCTTCGGCTATTTTCTGCGCTTTCTTGACGGTCAGAGGGAACGAGCGCGTCGCGGAAGAATCCTCGTTCGAGCCGATGACGGCTTTCGCGGTCAGGGTGACGGTTTTATCGGTCTCGCCGCGGGTAACGACGCCCCGGTAACCGGTGATGTTCCCGTTGCCGTTCTTCTCGGCTTTGACCGCGATAACGGATTCGTCGGAGGATTCCCAGCTGAAATCGACGTTATAGACCGATTTCACCGGTAGAATCAGATCCGCCACGACGCTGTCGGCGTCGACGCTCAGGTCGATTAATGACAGAGCTTCCTCGCATTCCTTCTTGATGGTCGGAACAACGGCGCGGAGAACGCTGACGTCCGGCGAGTCGGTTAGATACGCCGCCTTCGAATCGGCGATATTTCCCGCCCCGAATCCGAATACGGACGCGGCCAGGACGGCCAGGACGATATTTCTCTTTTTCATATTTATTCGATTCCTCCGTTACTTAAGTCCGCCCCGAGAGGTTTAGAGTCTTCCCCGAGTTTCGCGAATTCCGAATCCGGGTTAATTTTCAGGAAATCCCCGAGCTTCACGCGGTGCGTCACCTTGTCCCTTAAAAGGCTGTGCAAATCCGGGTGTTCCTCGGCCGGGACGCCCCTCGACGACTGGGTCTGCGGGCTTACGGTCGAGACGAACGGGGATTTTCCGTCCGGTTCCTCGTACATCGTTCCGCGCAGGTAGCTCTTCGTATAGTCACATGCCTGCTTGTCCCCGAATTTCAGCATCTGCATTCCGTAATAGAAGACCGAATGCGAGACCGTCCCCTTGTACTGGTCGCGCGAATTCGAGACGGAGGTGTCCCCGTCAATCGGGGAGACGCGCATGCCTTCGCAGTAGGACAGTAAATTCTTGTAATAGTTCACCGACGTCTCCGCGTTGCGGCACAGGTCGAAATTGTTCGCGTCGAAGTCGCGCGTCCCGTTGTTGTAGGCCGTGCAGTTCTCAATCCGGATCGTTCCCGGATTCGAGTTGTCCGTGAAGCCCGTGGCGAGGTTGTTGAACGCGATGCAGTTGATGACCTTGTGGGCGACCGAGATCGATTCCCCGCCCAGCTTGAAGCCGTTGCCGTCCGAGTTGGCCGTTCCGACCCCGTAGGAGGTGATGCCGTTATTGAAAGCGACGCAGTTCTTCAGCGTGACCGGTCCGATTGGTCCGCTGTCGCCCTTGGTGTAGAGGTCCCAGCCGTCGTCGACGTTGTTATAGGAGATGCAGCCGTCGAAGACGTTCCCGACGCCCGTGGTCAGCTTGCAGGCGAACCCGTCGGAGTCCTCTCCGGTCGGATCGTGGTTGTCGTGCGAGGTGCAGTTCAGGATCGTGTTGTAGGACGGCCAGGTGTCAATGGTCGTGTCCGAGGACTGTTTGCGCCCGAGCTGGATGCCCGAGTCCTGGCAGTCGTGGACGTCGATGTTCTCGATGATGTTGTGGTTCCCGCCGACGTAGATGCCGTTGTCCCCCGCCCCGAAGACCTCGATGTCCTTGATGGTCCAGTAATCGGTGTTGACCGCGATGCCGCGGTTCGAGGAATTGAACGTCATTTCCGAGAAGTCGAAGACGACCTTCTGCTCGACCCCGTCGATAATTTCCGGGGCAATGGTCTTCCGCTCTTCTTCGGAGGTGGCGATATGCGTATCATTCAGGTTTTCTCCCGCGTAGGAGATCGACAGCGTCTTGCGGTAGGAATACGTGCCGGCCTTCAGATACATGGTCCCGCCCTGTTTCAGATGGCGGATGCCGTTCATGAACGTATACGGACGGTCGTAGGTTCCGTCCCCGTCGATGCCGGCGACGTTATCCGGAGCGGCGTAGATCGTCTCCTTCTCGACGACGGTGTCCGAAGAGACCATCTCGGAAGGCGCAGCTTCCGAAGAAGCCGGAACTGCGGACGAACCCTGTTCGGAAGAAAGGGAAGAAGAGACCTTCTCCCCGCCACATCCGGTCAAGATCAGTCCGGCGGAAAGGGCAAGAATGCCGATGAACTTGTTTTTCATTTGTACACAACCTCCAGGCATGAAAAATCTTAGTTAGTTAACCTTCATTATTGTATCAATGGTGAAAGCCGTTCCAAAAGCCGCAAATCCGTTTTGTGCACAAAGCATAGTTTTCAAGGGGCAAACTTGCATACAAGACGAAAATGTTCGAATATTGTAACTAGTTAGGGCTTACATCGAAGCCCTTTGATATGAAAGGAAAAATATGAAAAAGTCCTCACGTCTTTTGATTTTAGCGGGTCTGGCCCTCGGGCTAGTGTCCTGCGGTTCGACCAGTTCCGTCACCGTCTCTTCGGAAGCATCCTCCGAATCTTCCGCCAAGACGTCTCTAGCCGTCTCCTCCGA
>CAYUFI010000008.1:14230-41184 GCA_964444175.1 uncultured Clostridiaceae bacterium
AACGGCCGTCGAGACCGTCAAGGCCCTCGACTGGCACGCGTTAGGCCAGGATTGGCTCGCGAACTCCAAGAAAGAAACTCCAGATGTCAAGTTCACGGACGGTTTCTTCACCGTCTACGGCAGCTCGAAGAACATTGCCACCGGCACGAAAAACTTCGATAAAGCGCCGACCGACAGCGTCGATCCGACTCAGCTGAAGATAGACGGCGGCTCCTCGGTCTCCGTTACCGACGGCATCGTTTCCAAGAAAGGCCTTGTCGAATTCACGGTCACCGGCGGAGGCAGCATCACGATTCACATCAAGGGCGGCACGTCCAACGAATCCACCCGTATCGTCTATCTGGCCAAGGCGGCCGAAGACGGCTCCATCGGCGAATACATCGATATGCTCCCGATGCCGCTCAATGCTTCTGACGGAAAAGCGAGCTGGGTCGCTTCCAAGACGGACGCCTACGTCGGCGTCATTCCTGATGCGGGCACCTACTACATCCTCGAAAATAACGGCTGCACGCTCGATAGTCTGAGCGTCAGCTATACCGAAGGCGCGGTCAAAGAACACGAGAAACTGGCGAAGGCTCCGACCGATCCGTCGATTCTCTATCCGACCGAGCTCGTTCCGGGCAATGTCGCTGCGGGCACGGCCATCGGAAATTACACCGTCACGGGTGAGGGCGCGAAACTCGCCTATTCCGGCGCGGTGAAGATGAATGCCGCCCTGCAGGAAATGGATGACCAGGACACCAAGCACAACGTCTACAATTACCTGCAGGTGAGCGAAGCCAACTCGATCACCTTCACCGGTTCCCTCGGCACGCTCTCGATGTACGCCGTCGATCTGAATTCGGATGATGACCCTGCGACGACTGTCAGCGCCACGGTCAAGAACGGAGACACCGAAGTTGCGACTTCCGTCCTTCCGGTCTCGGTCAAAGACAAGGGCACGGCCGCCGTCTCCTTCACTCTCAAAGACGAAGCGACCTACACGATCACGTTCAGCGGCACGGCGAGAATCTACCGCCTCGCTTTCGCGGAAATCTAGTCCGAAACTGAATCATCCGTTTCAAAACGAAGCTCTCCCTTCCGACTCCTTACGGAAGGCGGCTTCGTTTTCTTATGTGCGAATGAACGGAGTTTTCAAAAAAATCGAAAATGTTCCGTCCACAGAAAAACTCTCCCCGGACAAGGTTGTCCGAAAGAGAGTTTTTTCGAATGGACAGAACAGATCAGAGAGTCAGGATCGCCCCGAAGATTTCGGAAACCGAGGAAGTCAGGGCGGCGTATTCATCTGCGCTTAGGATCTTCCCGCCTTTGACCGCTTCGGCAATCGCTCCGTCGCCGGTGTTGCCGTATTCGGCAAACGAAGCCTTGTCCGGTTTATGTCCGGACATGGCTTCGAAACGGGCGTTGTTTTTCACGGACTGGTCCCCGTAAGCCTTCTTGGAAATGTGCGAACCGAGCGTGGAATTCACGACGTAGACCATCGCCTCCGCGCCCCACGGACGGGCTAAGGAGACCGTTCCGTCGGTGACCCCTTCTTCGGCGGTGAACTTGCAGGAGTCGAAGACGAATCCGACCCTGGTCTCACGTTCCGCGTCGGTCGAAGCCTTCGGTTTGGGAGCGCAGACGTAACCGCCGTTGGTCGTCGAGCCGCGGTTCAGGGATTTGATTTCGCAGTTCTTAAATAAGAAGTTCCCGTCCTCCCCAAAGATGAAGTCGGTCATGCCCTGAACGAAGCAGTTCTCGTAGACCTGCGTGTGGAGCCTCGAATACAGGGTGTCCTGGAACCCGTAGAACGCGCAGTCGCGGATGTAGGTCTGATCCGCGTCGCAGGTGAGGGCGCAAGCCTGTTTGTTCGCGTCTTTGGATGAGTTGTACTCGTCCATCGTGCTGAATTTCGAATTCACGAAGGAGATGCCGGAAGCGCGGAAGCCGGTCGCGTTTTCACTGACCATGACCGTGCCGGAACCGTAGGTGGAGAAGCCGTGGCCTCCCGCGTCCTTCGAATCCGAATCCGCGCCGTAAGAGATTTTGACTTTATCTTTGTCCGAACCGATGAAGGAGAGGTTCGGAATTTCGACGTAGACCTTTTCCTCATACGTTCCGTCGGCGATCTCGATCTTCTTTCTGTCAGCGGACACGTTCTTCGCGAGATAGAAGTCGTGCGCGTTCTGGACGGTTTTGAAGTTCAGGACTCCGTCCACGACCGTGCCGTCCGCTCCGACGGACGGATCGACCTTGATGGTATATTCCCCGTCGGCGTCCTTGGTCAGGAGCTTTCCGTCGACAATCGTGATCGGGATGGCGCAGGAGAATTCTTTTCCGTCATTGGTATACGAGACGGAAATCTGATTTTCCCCGGCCGTCTTGGTCGAAGGGGCGGTGAGGGTCGATTTCGGCGTGACGTCGTATTCCTTTCCGTCGTCCCCGACGGCTTTTACCAAGACGTGCGAAGTGTCGATGATATTCCCGCGGACATAGACTTTCGGCGTGCGGAACCAGGTCTTCGAACCCGTCCCGGTCTGGATGACCGAGGAATAGGCGACGATGTCTTTGACCGCGTGGACGCGGATCTCGACTTCCTGAGCCGGATAATCCTTATACGTGATTTTAAGCTTGTATGTTCCGGCTTTGCCCATATCGACCGAAGAGGAATCCATGAGATAATCGCCGGCGGCAAGGCTCACCTCGGCGCCGGACATATAGAGGGCCGAAGCGGATAAGCCCGCCGAATCGAACGTGTCGCCGATGAGATAATCGCATTTCATCGCGGCCGCATTCACTTTGAATCCCGTCTCGTTTCCGAGCTTCACGTGCTGGACGAACTCGAGGAAGTAAATGTTGATTCCGTTGACCTTGGAATAGAGATAATACGTTCCTTCTTCGAGCGTGTATTCATAAATCTGATAGGTCGACCCAGGGACGCCTTTCGGAGAGGTGTAGATTTCTCCGTCAGCGGTCGCTAAAGACCAAGTGCGGGAAGTATCCCCGCTGTTCGCCGACTGGGCCGCGAAAATCAGTTTCCCCGCGAAACCGACGGTGATTTTGATGGATTTCTTCTCCGTATAGGTCGCTTTGGATTCGCCTTTGAGCTTAAAACGCCCGTCCGAAGCGCTCGTGACGGTTTTCCCGTCATAGACGGTTTCCTTTCCCGATCCGTCGTATTCGCAGCCGGGCATGATTGAGAAGACCGAGTTGATCTGGATTTCCTCGGTGATCGATTTAGATCCGGAGAAACCGAGCATGTTCGGCGTGGCGAGCGTAACGACGTCGGTGTAGACGTCTTCCGAAGATGAAACTTCGCTCGAAGACTCCTCGGAAGAAACGACGGAAGGCTCCTCCGAAGAGACCTGTTCGGAAGAAACCTCGGATTTAGCCGAGGGCATTTCCGAAGAGACGGAAGAGACCGGTCCGGAGCAGGCTCCTAAAAGCAGCAGGGACACGGCCAAAGCGCACACGGCGGTTTTTTTCATAATATACCCCTTTCCTTTAAAATAAAGTTCATTTTCATTGTCGTTCGAAACCCTCCTCTTTTGTTGTGCGCGCAAAATAAAAAAGCGGATGCTGAACTGTACCCCAAATCCTGGACAAAACTAGGAAAGGGTACAGTTCAGATTTCCGCTCCTTTGAAGAATAAACGCCTCAAAACCCTTAACGGTTCTCGACTCCGTAGACTAAGAAGGATACGACGCGGTCGAACGTCAGCTTATCCTTGGCGACAAAGACGAGACGGTCGTCCTTGTGCAGGACGTAATCCGGACCGGGCGAAACGTGCGTCAGTCCATCCGCGGTGCTGACGACGGCGACGATCGTAGCTTCCGTGTAGTTGTAGAAATAGACCTGGCTCAGGCTCTTGCCGTCGATCCAGGAATTGGACGGGATCAGGAGATCGTAAAGGCGGATATTCTCTTTCGACTGGTAGGTGAAAGAATCCTTCATCTGGTGGATGGCCGTATCGATTCTCGCGTCAAGTTCCTTCTTTTCGTCGAGCAGCTTCAGAAGGTCCTCGTATTTGTTCTGGGCGGACGTCTTTTCCTTCCACTTTTCGAAGAACTTCTGGGCGTGCAAAACGGAAAGGACGAAGATTCCGACGCCCCTTTTGATTTCGACGACGCCTTCTTTCTCGAGGAGGTTCATCGACTTGCGGATGGTTTCCGGGGACACGCCGTAAAGGGAAGCGAGCACGCTTCTTCCTTTGATCAGGGCCCCTTCCGGATATTCCCCGACGATGATCCTGTTGCAGACGTCCAAGGCGATCTTGATGTAGCGGGCGTCACTGGTCGATTCTTTCATAGTGAGTGAAAAATATTTTCTCCGGATGCTTTCATATTATCATACAAAAGAAATCCTCTGAGCGAAAAAATGAAAGGAAAACCGGATGCGCGCGGGCGCGTCCGCCTGTATCCCTATGTATACAGATTCCGTATTAGAACTGCAGGAAATCTATGGTATAATCAGTTTCGGTTAATTCCCGGCGGTTTCCGCTTCAGAAACCGCCCCGTTCAGCAAAGGATACTCTATGGCAAAAAAAGCAAAAGTCGTTCAACCCAAGAGAAGTGCGAAGGACGTGTTCTCGTTCCTCTGGCATTCCCTTTATCAGAATCAGCCCTGCCTTGAAAACGAACAGCCCTGGTGGCTGGCGCTGATAATCCTGGTCGTCTCGTTGTTCGCCTCCACTTTAGGCCCGCTCACGGTCGCCTACAGGAGCAACGCGAACGGCATCGCCTCGTCCAAGTCGGGCGACGTCGCCCTCGACGTCGGACTGAAGGAATTCGCTTCCGACATCGATCAGGACAACCGCCTCGAAGTCGTCGACGGCCAGCTCTATGTCTCCGGAAAATGGAACTACGTCGCCAAGGACAGCGACATTGCCGCGAATTTCACCTCGTTCACCGACGAGGAGAAGAAGGCCGCGGTCGAGAACTACACCGCGAACGCCGTCTACACTCATAAGAGCAAGGACAAGGACGTCAAGGTCCTGCGCGTCTACACGCTCGACATCGACACGCTCGACAACGTGAATTCCGATAACGAATCCGCTTTCGTCAACGCCTTCCTCACTTACGCCGTCCGCAAGAACGAGACTTCGTCCTCTGTCGACACGTCGTCCGAGACCGCCGCGGGAACTTCCGAAAACACTTCCTCGGGAGCGGCTTCGACCGCCTGGACCGATTCCTCGAGCTACATCCTCTTCACGAGAAACGTCATCAACATCGTGACCTACGTTCCGGGAGCCACTTCCCCCGTCTCGCAGATCCAGGGATACCTCTCCGAACTCGGAACCTATAACTTCGCTTCCATCGCGCTCGACGCGGACGGAAAGGCAATCACCTCGTCCTCGCAGATCCTCTCGAACTTCTTGGGGGTCCTGAACAGAACCTACGCGCCGGTCAAGAACTCCTACGCGTGGATGAACTTAGGCATCCAGATGGGAATCAACGCGATCGTGCTCTTGGTCGCGACGCTGGTCGTCTGGCTCGTCGCCCGCTCCCGCTCGTCCATCATCCATCTCAATTTCTATCAGGCCCTGAAGTCTGTCGTCTTCATGTCCTTAACACCGTCCCTCATCACGTTCGGCGGGGCGTTCATCATGTCCCAGTACTCGACCTTCATCTTCATGCTGATCATGGCGATCCGCGTCATGTTCGCAACGCAGAGACTGATGGGTTCGGGAAATTCCTCCTCGGATTCCCAGCCGGTCTACAAGGCCCGTTCGTAAATCGTCCAATCCGAATCTTTTCCCCGCTGTATCTCATGGCGGGGATTTTTCTTGGATCAAAAACAGGCACGCTTCCGTGCCTATCTCAAGTTCGGAAGGAAAATCCTGCCGGTTAATCCTTGTATCCGTCGTAAAAAGCGAGGATGTCCTTCTCGACTTCGTCCCGGACGCCTTTTTCGTTCAGGATCTCGTGTTTCGCGTGCGGATAGATCTTGCAGGAGATCTTCTGTCCTCTCTGGTCCTTCTTGAGGAATTCGTAGAGACGGACCGGATCCTTCCCGTAATTCCCGACCGGATCGTCCAAGCCGGCGATGATGAAGACCGGGCGTTTGGTACCCATCTTCTTCAGGGCGGACTTCTTCCAGATCTTCTGCTGCCCGTGGAACATGGAGTAATAGAAGTTGAAATCGCAGTCGAACCCGAGTTCCGGATCGGCGTCGTACGCTTTGACGTTGTCCTCGTCGTAGGAGAGCCAGCCGTTGTGCGTCTCGTACTTGTCTTCGAACGGGACGAACTTCTTGTTCATGGTGCTCATGTTGGCGTTAGTCAGCATCTTGGAAGGCATGGCCTTCTTCTTTTTGGATTTGAAGACGTTCATGACGCCGGTAAGCAAAGCGGACGAACGGTAGAGGACGTTGTTATAGGCCGAGCCGCAGATGACGACCGCGTCGACCTTTTCCGGATGGAGTTCGTAATACCCGGTCGCTAAGAACGACCCGAGGGAATGCCCGAAGAGCATGACCGGCTTGTCCGGACGGACCTTGTGCGCATAATCGACCACGTTGTCCGCGCGGGCGACCGAGTCGAAGAAGCCGTCCTTCGGCCAGTGGCCGTAACCGTATGCGGGATGGTCGGCTTTAGAGACCGTGACGCCGTGTCCGAGATGGTCCGTGGCGAAGACGTCGTAGCCGTTTTCAACGAGATATTCGGCGAACGGGCGATAACGGTAGGAGTATTCCGCCATGCCGTGGATGAGGACGACCGAACCCTTGACTTTCGAAGGATCGTCGTTGGTCCAGCAGTTGACGAGGACCTCCGGTTTCTTTCCGGTCGACAGTTTCACCGTTTCGAATTTCATTTGTATTCCCTTTCTACGGACAGTTTTCCTCCCTTGTCGTCATGAAAGAAGACTGCCCTGAATTCGTGTTTATTTCATTATATAATGAATCCGGCTAATGAATGCGCTTTTATTATGATATTGATTCAAGATTTGAGAAAAACGTACGGTGAGAAAAGCGGTCATCCCTTTTTGGCGCTGAAAGGGATCAATTTGGTTCTGCCGGATAAAGGGTTCGTCTCGATCCTCGGCCCGTCCGGCTGTGGCAAGACCACTTTGCTCAACCTCGTCGGAGGGCTCGATTCGGTCAAAGAAGGGGACATCCTCGTCGACGGGAAGTCTCTGAAGAGCTTCTCTCCGAAAGAATGCGACGCGTACAGGAATTCCTACGTCGGGATGGTCTTCCAGTCGTACCATCTGATTCCGCATTTAAATGTCTTTGAGAACGTCGGTCTGAGCCTCGATTTAAAAGGGGTCGGAAACGAAGAAAAGAAAAAGAAAGTCGAAGAAGTCCTTAAGAAAGTAGGACTCTCCGACAAAGGGAAGAGCTACCCTTCCGAACTCTCGGGAGGCCAGTGCCAGCGCGCGGCGATCGCGCGGGCGGTCGTCGGGGATCCGAAGGTGCTTCTGGCGGACGAACCGACCGGGGCGCTCGATTCGGAGAATTCCCTCGCCGTGATGGAACTGCTGAAGGATCTCTCGAAAGAACGGCTGGTCCTGATGGTGACGCATAACGAGGAACTGGCCGGGAATTACTCTTCGAGAATCGTCACTCTTCAGGACGGAAGGGTCATCTCGGATACGGGGAATCCGAAGGAAATTCCGGAAGATAGGAAGGAAACAAAGGAACTTTCCCCGTCGCACCTGCCTTTTCCGACGGCGGTGAAGATGGGATGGAAATCCCTGTTCTCGTCCAAAGGCAAGTCCTCCCTGACCGTCCTGGCCTCGTCTTTAGGGATCGTCGGACTGGCCCTGGTCTTCGGACTGACCTCGGGATTCTCGCATTTCATCGCAGGTCTCGAGGAGAACACGCTGACCGAGTTCCCTTTATCCGTGGAGAACTACACGCTCGACGTGACGAACACGAACTCGGAAGGGTACGAGGCGTATTCGGATAACGGGGTGATCCGGATTCAGAAGAACAACACGCTCGTGCACGTGAACAACATCACGAAGACCTTCGCGGACACGCTTCAGGACGACGTGAAGGACTACGCGGATTCCGTCCAGATTTCCTACGCCTTACGGACGAACATTCTGACGGAAGACTTGAACGAGGGGAAAGGGAACGTGAAGAGCCTCACGACCGACACGTCCTCGTTCGTCCAGTCGTTTTTATCGACCTCGTATTATTTCCACACGCTTCCTTCGGATTCTTCATACGTCCTGGATAAATACGATGTCTTACAAGGGACGTATCCGGCCAAGGAGAATGAGTTCGTCCTGGTCGTCAATCCGTACGATTCCCTTCCGCTCAACACGCTGAACGCTTTGGGTTTCAAGTTCAGCACGGACGAAAACGGAAATTCGATCGTGAAGTTCGACGATGTCATCGGAAAGGAATTCAAGGTCGTCCCGAACGACGGATATTACATTCCGTCGTCGGAAGAGACTCCGATCGAGAACGCCCGTTTCTTAAAAGAGGAGAAGAACGGGGATCCCGACGCGATGAACCGAATGATGGGGGAGCTTTCGAACGCTTTAAGCGATTTAACGACCTCTTCCTTATCCGCGAAGGCGTTCAAGAACGTCCTCGCGACGGTCGGAGAGTATTTCTCCGATACGGAAGAGACCCGCCTGGTCCATTCGTACACCCTTCCTGACCAGAGCGCCTTGAACGCGGTCTATCAGGACGGTTCCGTTGGAAAGATGTGCAAAATCACCGGGATTTTACGGGCCAAGTCGGACGTGCTCGTCCCGTCTTTATCGACCGGGCTTTACGTCCTTCCGTCCCTGATTGACGAGCAGAGGAAGGAGAATTCGAATTCCCAGATCGCGCGGGACTATAAGAACTGCATCTATATCCGGGACAATTCCAAGCTGGATTTATCCGACGATTCCGAGATGTACTCCATGAACGGGGAGAAGTTCAATCTCGCCGCGTTCATCCCGAAAGTCCGCTCCGTCATCGGAGAGTCGAAGGAGCTCTCCGCGACGTCCCCGAACGATTCCATCGCGTCGTATCTGTCCAAGAAGTCGGACCAGATCTCGAATTATTCCTCGAACCGGAAAGTGTACGGAAGCGACGACTCGATCTATTCCTTATTGATTTATCCCAAGACATTCCAGGATAAGAGCGCGATCACTTCGTATATCGACCGTTACAATTCCCATAAGAAGGAAGCGGACATGATCTACTACACGGATCTGTCCGGGACGGTGTTCTCGTCTCTAGAGACCCTAGTACGGGTCTTATCCGTGATCTTGATCGCGTTCTCCTCGATTTCCTTGGTCTCGTCCTCATTGATGATGGGGGTTCTGACGTACAATTCGGTCTTATCCAGAAAGAAGGAAATTGGGATCCTCCGCGCGGTCGGGGCGCGGAAAAAGGATGTCGGGATCCTCTTCGAGATCGAAGCCCTTCTCGTCGGGTTCTTCTCGGGACTTCTGGGGGATTTCCTCGGCTTCGTCCTCTGTTATCCTTTGAGCGAAATCATCAACGCGCGGAACTTCGGGGTGGATCTCTCCTCGATTGCACGCTTGCGCCCGCTCGACGCATTGTTCTTACTTCTTATCGCGGTCGTTCTGAACTTCGTTGCGGCCCTGATTCCTTCCCTCATCGCGTCTAAGAAAGACCCGATCGAAGCAATCCGGGACGAATAATCCCCCCCTAAATCCTTCAAGAAAAGTCCCCGGATGCGCCGGAGACTTTTACATACGCTTTTTGAGCGGATTTTATCCGTTGATGACGAGCTTGACGATCTCGACCATCTTCTTCATCTGGTTCACGTCGAGATACTCGAAGCGGCCGTGGTAGTTGAATCCGCCGGTCCCGAGGTTCGGGCACGGGAAGTCGTGGAACATGGTCAGTTCGGCTCCGTCGGTCCCGCCGCGGACCGGATAGTACACGTGCGGATAATGCAGGGCGTCGTAGGCGTCGGTGACTCTCTTGAGAATCTCCGGATGCTCGTCCATGACCATCTTCATGTTCTTGTACTGGAGCTTGATGTCAATCTTGACCGTACCCGCTCCGTAACGGTCGTTCAGGCGCTTTTCGACGAGGCGCGCGTAGTCTTCCATGGCGAGCAGGCGATTCATGTCGTGCTCGCGGAGGATGTAGGCCATCTCGGCCTTTTCTTCCGTTCCTTCCAAATGCAGCAGATGGAAGAACCCTTCGCGGTCCTCGGTATCTTCCGGACGCATGAATTCCGGCAGGGCGTTATGGAACTTGATGGCGACGTTGAGGGCGTTGATCATCTTGTCCTTGGCGGATCCCGGATGGATCGATCTTCCCCTGACCGATACCTTCATGCTCGCGGCGTTGAAGTTCTCGATGTTGATTGCGCGGTAATCCCCGCCGTCGACGGTGTAGCCGTATTTCGAAATCAGGGAATCCACGTCGATGTGCGACGCCCCGACGCCGATTTCCTCGTCGGTGGAGAACACGGCTTCGACTCCGCCGTGAGGCTTATCCGAATGGATCAGTTCGTCGATTGCGGTCATGATGATCGCGATGCCGGCCTTGTCGTCCGCGCCGAGAAGCGTCTTGCCGTCCGTGACGACCAGATCGTCTCCGACCTGCTCTTTCAGGGACGGGAATTCCTTCACGGTCATGACCGTGTCTTCGTTGAGGCGGATGTCCTTGCCGTCGTAGTGTTCGATGAGACGGGGATGGACATCCTTGCCCGAAGCGGCTTCGGACGTATCCATGTGGGCGTTCAGCATGATCGGGTCTTTCCCGTTCGTGGACGGGAAGTACCCGTAGACGGTGCCGAACTTGTTCATACGCACGTTGTGCGCGCCCATTTCGATTAGTTCCCTCTGCAGTTCCTCGGCGAGCTTATAGATCAGAGGATTCGAAGCTTTCTCCGGATCGGTCTTGGCTTCGTACGAGGTGGTTTCGTACGAGACGTATTTGTAGAATCTTTCTAAAAGGGTCATCTTTTCTGTTTCTTCCTCTCTGTCTTTTATTCTAATCCTTTCGGATTCGTGGTGCATCCGCGGCCTAAGAAAAGGAAATTCGCCCCGGACTGCATTTTTTTAACGATCGGTTAAAAAAATGAAAGTTTGTGACAAAAGGCGCCGTTCCGACCCTTTCGGAGGGTTTTTCGAACGGAAACCGGGCGGGGATTACCGGTATTTTCAAAATGGATATAAAATAAAATATTCATATTTTTTATATTCTCAAAACATTCGGAATTAACTGATGTTTTGAATGGTTGAAAAATATCTGAATTTATTATTAGAACTGATTTATAAAGATATAGTTATTTTTTTAAATAGCGACAGTACAACCCGATCGCGCGCATGGGTTGTTTGCCGGATTTTCCACGCAAAAAAGTCATTTTTTAGGAATTTGCGGATAAACATTTCCCGCGATTTATGGTAAATTATGTTCAAGTATGCGGGCAGTCTCTTTTCAGGGGCTTTGCCGTGTTGGAAAGCGAAAAGGAAAGCATCATTTTGTTATTTTAAAGCCAAAAAGAATTTGAGGGGGTTCAGAATGGCAAAAAAAGGACAAAAATTCAGGCGTTATTCGAAGGAGACAAAACTGGCGGCGGTCAAAGAATACCTTGAGAAAGGGACTTCCTTTTTGGAACTGGCTTACCGTTACGGCGTGTCGAGCCAGGAGTCGATTGTGCAGTGGGTCGAAAACTACCAGCGCTATGGCGAGGATGCCTTCGTGGATAAGCGCGGTGCGGCGACTTCAGAGACCTCCCCTTTAAAAGGAAGGCCGAGAAAGAAGTTCGCTTCCGAGGAAGAGCAGAAGAAATACGAGGCGCTCGTCAAGGAACGCGCGGTTAAGAAAGCCCAGGAGAAGAAGAGGCTGGCCCGGGCGAGAAAGCTGCGCGAGATGCGCCGGGAAGAAAAGGCCAAGCGTTATACGAAGCCCGAACCTGATCCGGCTTAGAAATTTCCGAAAGAAAGACACATAAACGGAGGAAAAACCGGGACGGACCGTATCTGTTCTCCTTTCGAATTGGTATAATGTTCCTGTTTTGGAACGAATCGTTATGGCTTATCAAGTGAATACGCTCGTCGCAACCGTCGTGAAGAAAGAGGACGCTCCCGCCGGATCGGTCGGGGTGGTCTTGGGAATCAGGGCGGACGAAAGCGACGCGAAAAAGAACCTCTACCTGGTGGAGCTCTTCACGGTGAAGAACCACCTTCACGACCAGATCTGGTACGGCAAGGACGAGATTTACAAGATCGACCAGTAGGCTTCCGGGGACGGAAGCTTTTTTTGTCCACTAACGGAGGAAATCCTCCGTCCGTAAATTCTGTTCACCGCCGGGGGATATCCCTCTCTTCTCCACGTGGATAATCTTAAAAAAGCCCGAGCGTTCGGGATTTTTATCCAAGTGGACAAGTAAAAAATGGCGGATAAGTCTCCACCGGAATTCCCCACCGGGGTTGTCAAGAAGTTTTTCAGGAATATTTATCCACCGCCCAATTCTGTGGATAACTCCAAAAAGCCCGATGGATACGGACATTAGGAGAGTTGTAATGGTGGATAACTCCGCCTTTGAAGAAGAACTTATCCCCCGTCCGGGGAAGAGACGCCGAACCGGGTTATAATTTTTGCGCGGAAAGGTGGGGAGAAAATATGTCGTCTCAGGGGGAACAGATATCCAAGATCTGGAATGCGGTCAAAGAAGAACTGAAGAGAAACAATTCCCAGGATATCAATTTTTATAACAGCATCATCGTCCCGACGGCGCTGTACTCGCTGGAAAACGGGGAAGCGATGGTCGCTACGGACACCATGGTGGCCAAAAGGGTGCTTTCGGCATCCGTCAAATGGAAAGAGGAAATCGAGAACGCCTTGAAGAGGGTGACCCAGACTTCCTACCGGGTGAATTTCGTCAGCCAGGAAGAACTGAAGAAAAAGAGAATCGAGAGCGAGAAGAGCGGGGAGAACAAGGACCGGAAGTATTTCCAGAATTCCTTCTTGAAGCCGGAATACACGTTCGACAATTTCGTCGTCGGGAATTCGAACCGCGAGGCGTCCCAGGCGGCGCTGTTCGTCGCGGCGCACCAAGGTCAATTGAATCCTCTCTTCATTTATTCGAAGTCGGGTTTAGGAAAGACGCACCTTCTGCACGCGATTGGGAACTACGTGAGGAACGCGAATCCGCAGATGCACGTCCTGTACATCACTTCCTCGGATTTCATCGAGGAATTCGTCGGATTCGTCTTAGGGAACCACGAAGAAGGGGAACTGATGAATTTCTTCCGCGGCGTGGATTATCTTTTGATCGACGACGTGCAATTCCTCGCCGGCAAGGAAGCGACCTGCCAGATGTTCTTCAACGTGTTCAACATCATGGTCGGACAGGGGAAGCAGATCGTCATCACGGCCGACCGCGCCCCGCAGGAATTAAAAGGGCTCGAGGACCGCTTGGTCTCGCGCTTCTCGCAGGGATTGAGCGTTTCAATCGATCCGCCGGAAAAGAAGACGCTGATCGAGATACTCAAGGCGAAAATCAAGGGCGTCGGATACGACGCGTCGCTCTTCGACGAGGACGCCCTCGAATACATCGCTTCGCACAATTCCCAGAACGTGCGCGTGCTCGAAGGGGCTTTGAACCGCATCCTGTTCTTCAACATCCGTCCGAAAGACACCGACCGGATCACGCTCGACCTCGTCAAGGAAGCCTTCGAAAAGGATTCCAAGCACAAGAGGAAGCCCGGGGAACTGACGCCAGACGTCATCGTGCACGAGGTCGCCTCCTACTATAACCTGACCGACCAGCAGATCCTCTCGCGGATCCGCACGTCCCAGATCGCCCTGGCCCGCGCCATCGCGATGTATCTCACCAGGAAGCTTTTGTCCCTCTCATACGGGCAGATTGGCAAGGCTTTCGGCGGCAAGGACCACTCGACGGTCATGACGGCCTGCACGAAGATTGAAAACCTCGCTAAGAGCGACGAACTGACGCGGAACGCCTTGGCCAAACTCGAGAAAAACCTGAAGGAATGAGGAAGCGCTGACCGCTTCCTTTTTTCGTCCTTCCTAAGGCGGTGGATTTTGTCTTCCACACGGTGGGAAATTCCCGATAAATCCCCCGTTTATCCACCGTTAGAAATCTTGATTCGAAAGCGCCGAAAATGCCCCTATATAACTAGTATTTCTGCTATAATAATAAAGGTAAAACCGAGGGCGGAAACGACTTATCCGCCGTATCCCCCGCCCTTATTATTGTGATTAGTTTTCAGAAAGGACTTAACACATTATGAAACTCACGATCAGACGCGCCCCGTTCCAGAAAATCCTCGAACAGGTCTTTGAGGCGATTCCGGCACAGACTTCCGAACCGGCCTACAAAAATTTCCTGCTCGACGTCAGCGACGCCGGCATCACGGTCCTCGGCTCGGGAGGAGACCTCTCGATCCAAGGTGTCATCTCCGTCGGGGACAAGGACAACCCGATCATCAATTCGGAAGCCGGACGCGTTCAGGTCCCGGCGAAACTCCTGCTCGACATCGTCAAGAACCTGCGTTCGGACATCGTGATCCTCCAGATGGTCGACTCGAACGTGCTCTACGTTTCCGACGAGCAGTCGCAGTACCAGCTGAACGTCATGAAGCCCGAGGAATACCCGGACATCGATATCACGTCCGACTCCAAGGAGAACGTGACGATTCCGATGAAGGAATTCGTCAGCCTCTACGGCGCGACCGCGTTCGCCGCGGCAACCAAGGGCCCGCGCGAACTCTTCATGGGCGTCAACATCTCGATTCTCGATGGCCGTCTGACCTTCGTCACGACCGATTCGTTCCGTCTCGCGCGCAAGTACGTCGCCATCGACGGCGAGCACCACGTCTCCATCACGGTTCCGACCAAGGCCCTGACGGTCGTGACCCACATGGCCGAGAACGAATTCGTGACGCTTTACGTCGATCCGACCAAGGCGTTATTCAAGATCGGGAACATGACGGTCGTCTCGAAGCTCTACAACGGGGAATTCCCGAACGTGGACCGCATCATCCCGACGGAAATCCATTACACCCTCACGGTTGACGCGAGGGAACTCGTTTCGGCCATCGGCCGTATGAAGATCGTGGCCGACAGCTCCTCCAACAAGCCGACGAAGATCCTGGTCAACGCCGCGCCGGACAAGGTCGAGATTTCGACCCGCAACGCGACGGTCGGTTCTTCCAAGGAAGTCCTGACCGGGGCGGTGTTCGAAGGAGACCGCTTCTCGATCCTCTTCAACGGCGACTATGTCTGCGACGCGGTGAAGGCCCTCAATTCGGAGAAGGTCACCCTCGCTTTCTGCGGCGACAACCGCGCGTTCCTCGTGAAGTCGGACGACGAGTCCGTGACGCAGGTCATCACGCCGATGCGTTCGTACGATTAAGGCTGAAATACGTTCAACGGGCGTTCCGGAGCTCCGGAACGCTTTTTTGTTGGCTTCTGAGTCAAAAAACCTTCACAATTGCGCGTGCGCGTGTATGAATTATATTTTAATTTATATATAATATTTATGTAGGACGTCTTAGGAGGCTTTTTCTTATGGCTCTTGAAGTTAAAATCCACACCGAATACATCACGCTCGGACAGCTTTTGAAGCTGACGAGGATCATCTCGACCGGCGGCGAGGAGAAGGCGTTCGTCCTCTCCCACGACATCACGGTCAACGGCGTGAAGGAGAACCGCCGCGGACGCAAGCTGCGCGCCGGGGACAAGCTCGTGATCGACGGAAAAGAAATCGAGGTATGCGCTTAGTCCGGCTGTCGCTCAAGGATTTCCGCTCGTACGGACTCCTGCACCAGAACTTCGAGCCGGGAATCAATTACCTGATCGGCGAGAACGCCGCGGGGAAGACCAACCTCATCGAAGCGATCTATTACCTGACGCTCGGGCGTTCGTTCAAGAAGGCGAGCGACCAGGAGCTGATCAGGCTCGGATGCAAGGAAGCGCAGGTCTACCTGACGTACAAGACGTCCGACTCAATCGAGCATTCGCTCGAGGCGAGGATCGGACCGGCCGCGAAGACGATTCTGCTCGATAACGAGAGGGTTCCTTCGGTCCAGAAGATCCTGGGAAAGCTCCTGTGCGTCGTGTATTCTCCCCAGTCGGTGTCGCTGTTCCGCGACTCGCCGGCCGAGAGGAGAAGGGTGATCGACCAGACGCTGTCGCTGCTTTCTCCCGCCTACCTCTACGCTCTGACCCGTCAGAAGAAGCTTTTGAAGGAGCGGAACGCGGCGTTGGCAAACGGGTACGACGAAGACGTCGTCAGGACGCTTACCAACGAACTCGTGAACGTCTCGTACCGGATCGCGTTCGACCGCAGAGGGCTCGTCAAGAAGCTCTCGGACGCGATCGGGGCGGTGTTCTCGGAACTGTTCCTAAAGGAGAGTTCCCTGAAGCTGGCGTACGTCACGGACGTGCCGGAAGCGTCGACACAGGAAGAATTCATGAAAGCGTACCTCGCCAAGCTCGAACGCATGAAGTCCGAGGAGAGGATGAGGAAAACGACCCTGATGGGGGTGCAGAAGGACGACATGATCGCCTATCTGGACCATAAGGAGGTCTACGCTTACGCTTCGCAGGGACAGAACCGCCTCGTGTCGCTGGCCTTGAGCCTAACGATCGGGGACCTCTACGCGGAGCATTTCCGGGAAGAACCGATCTTCCTACTGGACGACGTTCTGAGCGATCTGGACCAGAAACGGATGGAGGCGCTATTCGCCTACCTGAAGAAGAAGGACATCCAGGCGTTCATCACTTCGACGCTGGTGCCGCTCGACCGGGAGGGAATCAGCATTTACGAAATCAAGGACAATCAACTCGAAAGGAGATAAAAGATGGCTGAAGAGGAAGAAAAGAGAAAAGAAGAGGTCTCTGTTTCCGATGCGGGAACGGAAGCCGAACCGATTCCGGAAGAGAAGGCAGAAGATTTCTCGTCCGAGGAGGTTTCGTTCAAGAAGATCGACGTCCAGAACGTCCTCGAGGAGAACAAGGGCGACGCGGCGTATAACGCGAGCGACATCCAGGTCCTGCCGGGTCTGAAGGCGGTCCGGGAACGTCCGGGCATGTACATCGGAACGACTTCGGCCAGAGGTCTGCACCATCTGATCCGCGAAATCGTCGACAACGCCGTCGACGAGGCTCTGGCGGGCTACTGCACGGAGATCCAGATTACTCTCGAGAAGGACGGATCCTGCACGGTGCGGGATAACGGGCGCGGCATCCCGACGGACATCGTCAAGGATACGGGCCTTTCGGGCGTCGAGACGGTCTACACCATCCTGCACGCCGGCGGCAAGTTCGAAGGTTCGAACGGCTACAAGGTCTCCGGCGGTCTGCACGGCGTCGGCGCGACGGTCGTCAACGCCCTGTCCACGCAGGTGACGGTCACGGTCCATAAGAACGGGCGCATCAAGAGGATCCAGTTCGTCCACGGCGGCAACACGGTCGCTCCGGGACTGGTCGATTTGGGCCCGTGCGAGGACCACGGGACGACGGTCAACTTCACGCCGGATCCGGCGGTCTTCAAGGAAACGGTCACGTTCGACCTTTCGGTCGTGCGCGAGTACGTGCGCCAGTCGGCGTATCTGAACCGCGGACTGAAGTTCGTCCTGAAAGACGTGCGCAACGAGGAAAACCCGGTCACCGAGACGTATTTTTATAAAGGCGGCATCGCCGAGTACACTTCGTTCCTCAATTCCGGCAAGACGGTTTTGATTCCGGAGCCGGTCTATTTCGAAGGCGAGTCGGAGGACCACGTCATCGTCGAGGCGGCGTTCCAGCCGACGAAGTCGTCTTTATTCAACTGCAAGTCGTTCTGCAACAACATCCGCACCGCGGGCGGCGGCATGCACGAGGACGGGTTCCGTCTGGCGTACGGCCGCGAGATGAACAAGTTCTTCAAGCTGAAGGGCTGGCTCAAGGCGACGGACGAGAATTTCACGTACGACGACTTGACGCAGGGCCTGACGGTCGTCATTTCCGTCAAGCATCCGGATCCGCAGTACGAGGGACAGGTCAAGGACAAGCTCGGGAACGTGGAGGTCCGCAAGGACGCTTCCTCGATCATCGGGGACCAGCTGGCCGAATGGCTGCTGGAGCACCCGAAGGAAGGGAGAATCTTCTTCGACCGGGCGGAACTGGCGTATAAGGGCCGCAAGGCGGCCGAACGCGCGCGCAACGCGGTTCTCGGGAAGAGGTCGATGGGCGCGGCCATGCCGGACAAGCTCGCGGACTGCATTTCCAAGGATCCGATGCAGAGGGAACTCTTCATCGTCGAGGGAAACTCCGCCGGCGGCTCGGCCAAGAACGGAAGAGACGCCTATACGCAGGCGATTCTGCCGCTCAGAGGCAAGATTCTGAACATCGAGAAGGCGACGGCCCAGCGCATCGAGAAGAACGCGGAAATCGCGACGATGATTCAGGCCATCGGGGCCGGATACGGCGAGAGCTTCGATATCAGCAAGATCCGTTACAACAAGGTCATCATCATGACCGATGCCGATGTCGATGGTTCGCACATCCGCATCCTGCTTTTGACGTTCTTCTACCGCTTCATGAAGCCGCTCGTCGAGCAGGGGCACGTCTATATCGCGCAGCCTCCGCTTTATAAGCTGACCTACCAGTCTCACGATTATTACTGCTTCAAGGAAGAGGAGCTCCCGCTGCTGAAACAGCATCTGCCGGCGAACGCCCGCTTCGCCTTGCAGCGTTACAAGGGACTCGGCGAAATGGACGCGACGCAGCTGGCGGAGACGACGATGGACAAATCCAAACGCAAGATGTGGAGAGTGAAGGTCGAAGACGCCGAAGCGGCGGATAACGCTTTGACCGACCTGATGGGCGAGAACGTCATTCCGAGAAAAGACTACATCACGACCAACGCGAAGTTCGTCAAGAACCTCGATATCAATTAATGCTCAGGAGGAATTAGAACATTATGGCTGAAGAAGAAAAGAACCCGAAGAATCCGGAAGAGATTCCTCAGGACGAAGAAAAGACCGGTACGGACGAAGTTTCTCCTGAAGAAGACGAGAATCTGACCGACGAACAGAAGGCGAACAAGGCCGCGGGCATCACGGAGGAATCCGAGGAAGAGGCCCACGCGGAGAAAGGCGAAGGCATTAAGGATGTCCAGGAAGGCATCCAGGGCGGACTCGAGGACGTCGAGATGGGACCGGTGGTCCGCGACTCGTTCCTCGATTACGCGATGTCGGTCATCGTTTCGCGCGCTCTTCCGGAGGCGAGGGACGGATTCAAACCGGTCCAGCGCCGTATCATCTACGCGATGGCGACCGCGGGGAACACCCCGGACAAGCCGTTCAAGAAGTCCGCGCGTATCGTCGGCGACGTCATGGGTAAATACCACCCGCACGGCGACAGCGCCATCTATGGGGCCATGGCCCACCTGGCGCAGGATTTCGCGACGAGATATCCGCTGGTCGACGGACACGGGAACTACGGCAACCAGGACGGCGACGAACCGGCGGCCATGCGTTACACCGAGGCGCGTCTTTCGCGTCTGGGCCTCGAAATGGCCAAGGATATCGGTAAGGACACGGTCGATTTCGTGGACACCTACGACGGCGACGGGAAGGAACCGGTGTTTTTGCCGGCGAAGTTCCCGAACCTGATCGTCAATGGCGGCACGGGCATCGCGGTCGGTATGGCGACGAACATTCCGTCGCACAACCTTTCCGAGACAATCGACGCGTGCATCGCTCTTTTGAACAACCCGGATCTTGAGCCGGCGGACCTGATGGAATACATCAAGGGACCGGATTTCCCGGGCGGCGGCATCGTCATGGGACGTTCGGGCATCCGCAAGTACTTCGAGACGGGCGTCGGAACAGTGGTCGTCCGCGGCAAGTACGACCTGACTCAAGACAAGAACGGCAAGCAGATTATCACGTTCACGGAAATCCCGTACATGGTGAACAAGAAGGAACTGGCCAAGCACATCATGGATCTGTGCGACAACCACACGATTGAAGGCATCCAGGCCGTGAACGATTATTCGTCGCAGGCGGCGGGCACGTGCTTCCAGATCGACCTGAAGAAGGGTGCGAACGCGGAAATCGTGCTGAACCATCTGTTCAAGTACACCGCGCTGCAGTCCAACTTCCCGGTCAACATGCTGGCAATCGACGACGGGCAGCCGCGCGTTTTGAACATGAAGCAGGCGCTGACGATTTTCAACAAGTTCCAGGAAGACATTGTCACGAGAAGGACGAGATACGACCTGAAGAAGGCGTCCGACCGCGTCCATATTCTGGAAGCCCTGAGGACGGTCCACGACAATATCGACGAAGTCGTGAAGATCATCCGCAACGCGGAATCCCAGGAAGACGCGGCGCTGCATCTGACCGCGCGCTTCGGGTTCGACGACGTCCAGAACAAGGCGATTCTCGACATGCAGCTCAGAAGACTCACGGCCATCGAGGAGAACAAGATCCTCGCCGAGACGGAGCAGCTGAAGAAGGATATCGAGCGTTACCGCCTGATCCTCAGCGATTTCATCGTCCTGAAGGAAGTCGTGATCTCCGAACTGACCGATACCAAGAAGAGATACGGGGACGCGAGAAGGACCGAAATCACGAACGCGATCTCCTCGACCGAGGACGAAGACCTCATCGAGGACGAGGAAATCCTCGTCATGATGACCGAATCCGGATACATCAAGAGAATCGAACCGACGACGTTCCGCACGCAGAACCGCGGCGGCATCGGGGTCAAGGGCATGGAGACGAAGGAAGACGACATCGTCAAGATCATGATCCACGCCCGCACGAAGACGGACATCCTCTTCTTCACGGACAAGGGCAAGGTCTTCCGCGTCCGCGGATACCAGATTCCGGAAGGAACCAGGACGAGCAAAGGTCTTCCGGTCGTGAACCTTATCAAGCTCGACGAAGGGGAGAAGGTCCTCTCGATCATTTCGTGCAACAAGTACGACCGGGATTCGTATTTCTTCTTCGTGACGAAGAACGCGGTGGTCAAACGCACGCCGACCGCGGAATTCGAGAACATCAATTCGAACGGTAAGATCGCCATCTCCCTGCGCGAAGGGGACGAGCTCTTCACCGTGAAAATCACCAAGGGCGACACCTACATCTCCATCGGCTCGTCGTTGGGCAAGGTCTGCTCGTTCATCGAGACGGACGTCCGTCCGATGGGCCGCACGGCGGCCGGTGTGACCGGCATGAACCTCGACGGCGGCAAGGTCGTCGGCGTCTGCACCGGGGACGAAGGAAAGGAAATCCTGACGATTTCCGAAAACGGCTACGGCAAGAGATCGTCGGTCGAAGACTTCCGCGTCACGGCCAGGGGCTCGAAAGGCGTCCTGGCCCTGAAGGTCAGCGAGAAGTCCGGCGGACTCGCTTCTTTAAGTGCGGTCAAGGACGACGAGGACGTCGTCATCATCACCGACGCGGGCACGGTCATGAAGACCAGGGTCGCCGACATCCACGAGGCGAACCGCAACACGATCGGCGTGAAGATCATCACGCTGCGCGACAACGAGAGGATTTCTTCCGTCTGCCTCGAACCGGGCGAATCGGATTACGCTCCGACCGAGGAAAAGACTCCTGAAAACGAAGAGAAGGACGAAAGCAAGGTCATCGACTACGTCCGCTCCACCGGCGGGGACGACGGTTCCGGAGATGAGGAGTAACATTCCGAACATCAAGGTCCTTCTGTGCCTGAACGGACGGAACGACCCGTACAAGTTCCTGCACGACCGCCAGCTGACGCTGCTGCGGTACGCTTTGGAAGCGGTCGGAATCGATTATACGTTCGATCCGCGGGGCGATTACGACGTGGTGCATCTCTTGACCAGGGACCAGCTGAAGGCCTACCGGGGAGCGGAGAAGAACGTTAAGAACGTCCCGATTGTCCTGTCTTTATTTAATACGCCTTTAAAAATCCGGGAGAATCCGTCGGATCCCCTCCGTCCGTTCCTGAAGACGGTCGAGTCGAAGGCCGCCTTCGGGAAGAAGGACGTCGCTTCGTTCGTGGTACCGCTAGAAAAATACCGTCAGATTCTGAACGCTTTAAACGTTCAGAACACCGAGCTCGTCTCGATCGGGGCGAAGGACTATGAGAAGGAGAATTACGGGGAGCAGGAACTGGGCGCGTTCCGTTCCTATTACCGTCTGAATCCGGAACAGAAGTTCTTCATCTCGTACGGCGAGGACAGCAAGAAGAGGGCGGAAGACTATATCCGCCTCGCCTTATCCGTCCCGGACGCGGATTTCTTCTATTTCGGAGAGAACGATCCGTCCTACTGCTCGTCGATGATGCTGAAGCTGTACGAGAAGAAGATCTACAATCTGCATTTCGCCGGCCCGATGCCGGAGGAACTGTACCATTCGGCCCTGTTCTCCGCGGAAGGGATGATTCTGCTCGATCCGTTCCATACGGAAGTGTCGATGGTGATCGAGGCGATGAAGGCGAATCTGCCGGTGTTTTCCGTAAGAAACGAATTCTTAAAGGAAATCTTCGTGGAAGGGAAGAACGTTCTGATCTATCCTTCCGCTCTGGAACTTTCTAAGGGCGTGCTCGATTACGGACAGTCCACCAAGGGACTCTGTCCGAAAGAGACCGCAAGCGAACTCTCGTGCGAGTCGTACGGGGACCAGCTCGTGGACGTCTATCAGAAGCTCATCAGCGAATCCTACAGCGCGAAGAACTGAAAGTATCCGCTTTCTTATCATTTCTTTTGATTTTCTGGAGATAGAATTCTTTTGCCGTGCTAAGATAGAACCATAAGATTCCTGCTTTTACCGGCAAGACTTTCCAAACTGAAGACGCGTTCCTTCTGTTTTTTAAGTTTATCCGAAGGAGCGGGAAATGACGGAATCCGATCCGTTAGTTAAAAAGAAAGGGGTATTGTATGAACTTTTCGAAAATCCGTTTAGGTTTGACGTATGACGACATCCTGCTTGTTCCTCAAAAGAGCGATGTCGTCCCGAGCTCGGTCGACTTAAGGACGTATCTCACGCCGGAAATCCGCCTGAACGTCCCGCTGGTGTCGGCGGCGATGGATACGGTCACCGAGGCCAAGCTGGCGATCGCCTTGGCCCGCCAGGGCGGCATCGGCATGATTCACAAGAACATGCCAATCGTTGACCAGGCCAACCAGGTACGTCAGGTCAAGCGCAACGAGTCGGGCATGATTTCCGACCCGGTCCGCCTGCATCCGGAGAACACGATTTCCGAAGCGGCGAAGATCTGCGCGGAATATCACATCTCGGGCGTCCCGGTGGTCGACCACGACAACAAGCTCGTCGGCATCATCACGAACCGCGACATGAAGTATTTCCCGCTCGACGACACGCCGATTTCCGGAATCATGACCAAGGAGCACCTCATCACGGCGAAGCTGGGGACTTCCCTCGAGGAAGCGTCCCGCATTCTCTGGGAACACCGCATCGAGAAGCTCCCGATCGTCGACGACGGGTACCATCTAGTCGGACTCATCACGTCCAAGGATATCGATAACGCCAAGCAGTATCCGAACGCGGCCAAGGACGGAAACGGCCGCCTCTTATGCGGCGCGGCGGTCGGAGCCGGAAGCGCGACCATGGAGCGCGTCAAAGCCCTGATTGAAGCCGGCGTCGACGTCATCACGGTCGATTCGGCGCACGGGGATTCCGAAAACGTCCTGAAGACGGTGCGCGAGATCCGTTCGGCGTATCCTCGTCTCAATCTCATCGCGGGCAACATCGTTACGCCCGAAGCGGCCAAGGACCTCATCGAGGCCGGGGTCAACACGGTCAAGGTCGGCATCGGTCCGGGCTCGATTTGCACCACGAGAATCATCGCGGGCGTCGGCGTTCCTCAGGCGACGGCGGTCGCGGACGTGTCCGAATACTGCAGGGACAAAGGCGTCTGCGTCATCGCCGACGGCGGCATCAAGTACTCGGGCGATATCGTGAAGGCTCTTGCCTGCGGCGCCCAGACGGTCATGATCGGCTCGCTCTTTGCGGGCTGCACGGAAGCCCCCGGAGACGAGATTATCTTCCAGGGCAGACGCTTTAAGACGTATGTCGGCATGGGTTCGTTAGCCGCGATGAAGCGCGGTTCGGCGGACCGTTACTTCCAGAAGTCCTCCTCTAAACCCGATAAGCTCGTTCCGGAAGGCATCGAAGGAAGAGTGGCGTTTAAAGGCGCATTAGCAGATACGGTCTACCAGCTCTGCGGCGGCATCCGCTCGGGCATGGGCTACTGCGGCGCGAAGGATATCCCGTCCTTACAGGAGAAGGCGGTCTTCATCCAGATCACGAACGCGGGTCTCAAGGAATCTCATCCGCACGACATCGACATCACGGTCGAAGCTCCGAACTATTCGAAGCAAGGCGATTAATTCTATTTATACCGATTCCGATTGAATCAGACGGAAGCTTCTGGATTCCTTAAGCTTCCTCTTTTTGCATTCTTCTATTTTCATAATCCTGATGCAAGTGGCTTTTTTTATTATTGTTTCCTTATCTTCCGTATGTAGATGGGCAATTTATGAATTGTCCTACGCGAACTGTGAAACGGATGATATTCGATTGACTGACCGACTTGTTCCCCCTCCTTTCTATCTGATATACTTCACTTAGGAGAAGAAAAAATGAAAATCAGACCAGCAACACTGCCTATTGTTCTCTTAATATGCTGTTCGTGTAGTCTGAATGAACAGGCTTCTGTCGTTGAAAAAACCTCTCTAGATAAATTTAAAGAACAGTTTCAAGAGAAATATAAAGGAAATTTTGACTTTGATGACGGATGGTATACAGCTTTTTCTACTACAGATTATCGGGAAACTCATGCTGGAAATCATGTCATGTCAAAAGGTTCGTTTGAAGAATCACGTATTACCGGGAATTTCCGCTTTTCAAAACGATATACCTATATTTCACGGACAGATCATTTTAAGCAAACGGTAGTAGCATATGAGCCATGTCTGACTGCAGTGACAGATGAAATGTCCTGTTTTTATCAGATTTGGGGTTCTTATCCATGGTATACAGAGTCGCGTATTGTGGATGGCAACACAGCCTACACTGCCAAAGGTTTTTATTCTATGTACGCCGGCGTCATCTCTCATGGAGAACAGACGAAAGTAAAAACGCGTGACGATTGGCCCTATCCAGCAGAAGTCAGTTTTCAGTTCACCGATTACTTCAATCGGCTGGATGAGTATGACATACTTAGCGGCAGAAGATATTCTTATGAAGATGAAGATTATTCTGATATCCCGTATTATGTTCATAACGAAAGCTCGAATAACTATTACGGATTTTTCACTGCTTCATTCGACGGGAACATTCTTTCCATTGAACATCACTCCTGTGATTCTGCTCCGCTTTGGCCGAAAGTCAATCGTATTTACAAATGTGATTATTATTTCGATGATGATCTGCAGATTTATAGAGTAGAAGAGCATATTGTTCAGACTTATTACGAAACTGATGGCAAGAAACAGGACGGATACTATCAGAAAATATGGGATTACCATCTGTCTTTCAGAAAATGTGACCCGATTTCTATTACGATACCTTCTTCAGAATACGATGAAGAATATACAGAACCCTATAAAGGATCCGTGGTTGTGTAGGAAAGGAAGTGGCTATGACAATTGGATTAACAGGGCTTTTTCTGATACCGGCTTTATTAAACGGCGTCACAGTAAACACCTCTTCTCAATCTGATTATAGCGAAACTATGACTCAGTCAGAATCAGTTTTTGAATATACTCCCGAATACGGAACTGGCGGACCTATTAACGGAGACTTATACGAATGCAATGAAAATACTTTAACTGCTACAAGACTTTTCCCAGAAAACTTCAACGAACTTGAAGCGTATAACACTTCGTTTAATGCCACATTGTGCTTTGAATGCGACTCGGGAGATATCGATTATTATTGCTTATCTCTGTTAACAGAATCAATTGTCACGCTGACAATAACTGAAACAGGAGAAAATATCTATCCTTTTACTTTTACCACTGAGAAATATGTGTATTTTAGTCCGGACCATGAAAGCGAAAATCTATATAAAGGATTTGAAATGATCCCTTCATTTTCCGAAAGAGAGGAATTTAATAAACGAGAGGGAAATTATTCGGATGTCCTTCAAGCAGGAACTTATTTTTTCTGTCTCGCGAATATGAATGGATACGGAACATATCCTTACGTCGCTTATCATTTTAATCTGACTGTACAAAAATATTCCCTGCATCATAGCAATCAAAGCATCTCAGAACTGCGTTATGACAAAAAACTTAAAGGGGCATTATGGTTCTCTGATTTTAGGCCTTTACAATTGCAGGACTGGATTGATCCGAGTCTCAATTTAGTGTATTACGATTACTTGAATTCGAGTTTGCTTAAGAAAGACTATCCCTTAGATAGACTCCTTGAATTATCAAACGGAGAACCTGTTCGTCTTGCCACTTATTATATTTGGGATGATGTACTTATCAAAACTCTCTCTAAAATGGCTGCTGCTACTGTAAAGCAATTTAGCAAAGGACTCCAATCAAAAGAAATTAAACAGGCTCGCGTTCACGCGATTCTAGATGCAGTAAATAAAAGCATAACTATTGCCGGCGACGTGATCGGTGTTCTAAACGAACTTTCGGTAATTAACTTTAGCGTTGGTATAGAAGAAGAATTGGCTGTACAAGCGACTCAAGAAATTGTTAATTATTGCTGTGATATCCTTTTTTTATACGATGCGTTCAAAGAGACCCAGTTCATAGATTACCTAAAATCATTATCAATTTTAGGCGAAAACCCCGATTTATTTTCTAAAGCCCTTGTTCTTCCTATTTACTATAGACTGAGCACGGAACACCACTTATTAGAAGAAAAACACAGAATTGATTTAACTACGACAATGAATATGTTTTTTGAGGAAGAAAATCATTACAAAGAATTGGCTGATATTGATTTTGTTCAGAGCGATGATCCTGAATCATATTCAACAAGAGGCAAATTATACGGTATAGATTTTTCTGAAGACGGCGAACTGACTTTTACTCTAGCCGA
>CAYUFI010000009.1:0-22084 GCA_964444175.1 uncultured Clostridiaceae bacterium
TACAAAAAAAGGCGATTCGACGAAATTGCTAAACCACCTTTAATTTAATAGGACCCTTTTCTTTTGCCGTAAGACCAGAACGTAAATGGTAGAATAAAATCAGGAAAAGAAAGGAAGACGAACTATGTACGATTATCTGATTGTCGGGGCCGGCCTGACCGGGGCGACCTTCGCGGATCTGGCGAAGAAGGACGGGAAGAAGGTTCTCGTCATCGATAAGAAGGGCGTCGTCGGAGGCGGAATCCGCACCGAACGCAAGGATAACATCGACGTCCATCTCTACGGGCCGCACATCTTCCACACCTCGGACGAGGAAGTCTGGAACTACGTGAACTCCTTCGTGAAGATGAACCATTTCGTGAACGAGCCGCTCGCGTATTATAAGGGCAAGCTCTACCACATGCCGTTCAACATGAACACGTTCAACGCGCTCTGGGGAGTCGTTACGCCCGAAGAGGCCAAAAAGAAGATCGCGGAACAGATTGCTTCCGCGCACATCAGTAAGGTCACGAACCTCGAGGAACAGGCCCTGAGCATGGTCGGACCGGACATCTTCCACACCCTGATCAAGGGCTATACCGAAAAACAGTGGGGCAGGGACTGCAAGGATCTTCCTTCCTCGATCATCAAGAGGCTTCCTCTGCGCTTCACGTACAACAACAACTATTTCAACGACGTCTACCAGGGCGTCCCGTACGACGGATATACCGCCTTGGTCGAAAGGATGCTCGACGGGGTCGAGGTGAAGCTCGGAGTCGATTATCTCGAACACCGGGAGGAACTTTCCGAACTCGCGAAACACGTGATTTATACCGGGGAAATCGACAAATATTACTCCTACTGCTTCGGCAGGCTCCAGTACCGCACGCTGCGTTTTGAAACGGAGCGACTCGAGACGGAGAACTACCAGGGAAACGCCGTCGTGAATTACACGGAGAGGGAAGTCCCTTATACCCGCATCGCCGAGCACAAATGGTTCAATCCGCGCGAATCCAAGGTGACCTACATCACCAAGGAATATCCGAAGGAATTCGAGGAAGGGGACGAGCCGTTCTATCCGATTAACGATGAAAGGAACCGGTCTCTGTACGAAAAGTACAGGGAAAAGGCCGAACACGACGGAAACGTCACGTTCTTAGGCCGTCTCGGATCGTACAAGTACTACGACATGGACGACACGATCCGCGCGGTCATGGACGCGTACGGAGCTTTGAAGGATTGACCGAAAGACTCGAAGACGTCCGGAGAAGAACTTCCCGGACGTTTTTTAATGAATTCGCCATTTCTTTTTCAATACGGCCGCCCGCCCTTTCCGTCCTTGTTTCACGTCTTGGAAAGCCGTAAAATGAAAATTGACACTGGATAGAGCCACCATTCATGAATCAGAACGCATTGTCTTCCTTCCGTTCCGCTTTTAAAAGGGACTGGGAGGAAATCGTCGATTATCTGCTGCTGGTCGCTGTGCTCGGCCTTCCGTATTATTTCACAATCGAACACCTGACGTCTAGGGACACGGGTTTTCCTTTCTTTCTGCCGAACCTCTACAGGGACCTGACCGATACGAACCCGCTCTACATCGTCCTTCCCCTGTGCCTCGCCTACTGGGCCCTCGTGACGCTCTTCGTCCTCAGAAGAAAGGACGCGACCGGAAAGAAGATTCCGCCCGTTTTCGCGTCCATTTTCGCCGCGTACGTCGTATTCAAGATGATCTCGGTCTTTTCCTTCCCGTACGGGAACGCTCCGTTTTCGTTCGACTTCAGGGGAAATACCTACGATGTCGTTTATCCGGGATTCACGGCGGAGCAGCGTTTCACCGAGCTTTTCCACGCGCTTTCGCTGGCCTACGGGCTAGTTGCCGCGTTCTCCTACGGGAACTCGTTCCGCTCGTATTCCGCCCGCGTCATGTTCCACATGGTGATGTGGTACTTCATCGTTTACGCACTCGTTCTGATCTTCTGGTCCTTTTTTAACGAAGGAAGCAAGTTTTCGAACAATTTCCGCGCCCTCTTCGATTCCAATTACGGCATCGATACGAGCATCCAGTCTCTGACCGGCCAGCGGAACGTGTTCGGGTTCAAGATCCTACTCGGGCTGGTCGCTGTATCCTATCTCTGCTACGACCATCCGCACTGGGCGTATTTCCTCTTGATCGGGTTCTTCCTCGTGGTGAACCTTCTGATCTTCTCCCGCACGTCTTTTTACATCGATATCGCGCTGTTCTTACTGTTCCTCCTTTGCTCGGTCTTTACTTCGGTAAGAAAGAAAAACCGGCCGTATTTCCTTTTCACGCTTTCTTCGCTGATCCTGTTTTTTTTGATTGTTCTGGCCGTTCTGATTGCGAACGGCGTCTCGCGTTCCTTCCACGAAGCCCTCGCGCGGAATTTTGAAGCGATGACCGACGGAAGCACCATGAACGCGCGGAAGAATTTAAGGGACTACGCCTTAAGCATATTCTCGTCGTATCCGCAGTTCGCCTTGTTCGGTTACGGCGTCTTGCCTTATAAGGTTTTGCTTCACCTTTTCCACGTTTCGGCCCATGCGGCCGAGGATCTCCTCCACGCCCACTGCGGGCTTATCGACGTTTTATTGAAAGAAGGCGTGCTGGGGACGCTCTTGTTCTCCTGCCTCTACGCCTATCTCTTCTATCAGTGCTGGGCGCTATTTAAGAAAAAAGGCCAGGTGCTGGGACTGTATCTTATGGGGACGATCGTCCTGCTCCTCGTCTACTGCTTCATCGAACCGCGGATGATGTTCACGCTCCAGACGGATTCGGCGTACATGAGCTTCGTCTATTTCCTTGGGGTCGAGCACGCTCTGTGCCGGTACGGTCTTTATGACCATCCGGAGGAAATCTGTCTTTCGAGAAAAGAGGCCGTTTAAAAGAGATTTTTTAAGAAAAGGGAAGTCGGGTATAGTAACCGGCCTCTTTTTTCATATATAATGAAATTACTCGTAGTAAGCGGTTACATTTTATCCTAGAAAGGAGATAAATTTTATGGAACCGAAGAATATCAGGAACGTCGCGGTCTTGGGCCACCAGGGGTCCGGCAAGACTTCTTTCGTCGAATCCGTCGCTTATAAGGCGGGAGCCATCGCCAAGAAGGGCTCCGTCGAGACCAAGGACACGGTTTCCGACACGCTCCCGTATGAAAAGAAGAGGATGTGCTCGGTCTCGAGCTCGGTGGTCCCGCTCGAATACAAAGGGCACAAGATCAATCTGATCGACGTGCCGGGGAACGACGATTTCATCTACGAGACGCTCGGAATCACGCGCTTAGTTAAGGGCGCTATCTTACTCGTCGACGCGTCTAAAGGCGTCCAGATCGGGACAATCAAGCATTTCCGCCAGCTGAAGAAGAGAGGCGTCCCGATGTTCATCTACGTCAACAAGATGGACAAGGACTACGTCGATTTCCCGAAGCTTTTAAGCGAAATTCAGGAGAAGCTCGATCCGAAGAAGTGCATTCCGTTCCTCTACCCGGTCGGTAGAAAGGAGAACTTCGACGGGTTCATCAACCTCGTCGATTTGAAGGCGAGGAAATACGACGGGAAGGACTGCGTCGACGACGTGATTTACGACGACAAGAAACAGCTCGTCTTCGAATACCATAACCGCATCTGCGAAAGCGTCGCGATGACGGACGATTCCTTATTGGAGAAGTTCTTCTCGGGCGAGCCTCTGACGAACGAGGAAATCCGGATCGGCGTGAGGAAGAGCGTCCTCGACGGCGAAATCTATCCGGTCCTAGTCGGCAGCGCCCTCAAGGACATCGGGACGAACACCGTTCTGCAGATGCTGATAGATTATCTCCCGTGCCCGAGCGATCTGAAGCCTTATAAGGCGACGGATCGGGACGGAAAGGAAATCGAGGTCCGCACGTCCTTGGACGAGCCGGTGAGCCTCATCGTCTTCAAGAACATCTTCGATCCGTATAAGGGCATCATCTCCTACTTCAAGGTCAATTCCGGCGTCTTGCATCTCGGGGATCAGGTCATCGATTTAGAGACGGAGAAGACGTACCGGGTCACTTCCTTATTCTCCTTATTCGGGGAGAAGCTCATCCCCGCGAAAGAAATCGGAGCCGGCGACATCGGCGCGTTCAATAAGCTCGGGGAATTCCCGCTTTCGACGACCCTGTCGTCCCCGGAGCGTCCTCTGATGTTTAAAAAGACGAAATATCCGTCCCCGACGTATTTCCGCTCGATCGTCCCGGAGACGAAGAACGATTCGGACAAGCTCTTCCCGTTAGTCGAGCGCGTGAGGCTCGAAGATCCTTCTGTCTCGATCGAACGCAACGGGGATACCGGGGAGTTCTTACTCGGGGACGCCTCGTCCTCGCACATGGATTACATCCTCGAAAAATTGAGGGACGAATACAAGCTGAAATTCCGGGTCGAAGTCCCGAAGATCCTCTACAAGGAGACCATCACGGTCCCGTGCGAAGCGGAAGGAAGATACATCAAGCAATCCGGCGGCTCGGGCTTCTACGGCGTGGTCGACATGCGTTTCGAACCGGCCGAAGAGACTTCCTTCGAATCGAGGATCTTCGGAGGGCATATCGATAAAGGGTATATCCCGGCGGTCGAGAAGGGCTTCTACGAGGCCTTGAAACAGGGCGGACTCGTCAAGGGTCCGGTCATCCGGGTCAAGGCGATTCTGCTCGACGGGAAGCAGCATCCGGTCGATTCGAACGAACTGGCCTTCAAGAACGCCGCAATCCTGGCGTTCAAGGAAGCCTATAACGACGGGAAGCCGGTCCTGCTCGAACCGTATTACAGGCTGACGATTCACGTCTCAACGGAGTATCTCGGGACGATCCTCTCGGATCTTTCTAAGAGGAGAGCCAGGATCCTTTCGACCGAGGAAGAGGACGAGGCGCTGAACGTCATCTCCTTAGTCCCGCAGGCGGAGATCCTCGACTACACGAACCTTCTCAAGGCCATGAGCAAGTCGACCGCGTTCTTCAACATGGAGTTCGATTCGTACCAGCAGGTTCCCCCGGCCCTGCAGGAGGAGCTCCTTGCGAAGCTGAAGTAATCCGTTCGGAAGATCGAATCAACCGAAAAAAGAGGGTTTCCGAGGGGGAAATCCTCTTTTGATTTGACGGAACTTTTACTTCAGAAGGGCGAGGACCTGCTTCTTCAGCTCGCCTTCCTCGGCGTACTTAACGAAGACTTCTCGGAAGGAAGGACGGTCGATTGCGCCTAAGAGAAGTTCCTGATCGAGATCCTTCAGGACTTCACTCAGCGGTCTGTACGAGACGGTTTTGACCCCGTCGAGGATCTTCTTGTTCCTCTGTTCGGGAATCTGGCGTTCTTTCGGATAGCCTTCTCCGCCACTAGTCGAGAGGAGCTTTTCGAAGACGTAGTGCAGGTTGAGCTCGGCGCCCCAGCCGAAGCCCTTGGCGAACGGGAGGGCGATGGCGTTCCCGTCGTTGATCTGGCGGAAGAGGTACGCGTCGGAAGGGTCTCTGACGTATCCGCAGAGGACGCCCGGCATGGAGTTCAGGGCGAGCAAAGCGCCTTCGCCGGTGCCGCAGCCCGAGACGACAAAATCGACGGCCTTTGAGGAGAGCAGGATCGAGGCGAGGATTCCGTTCTGGACATAGGTTAGGGACTTGTCGTCCGGTCCGAACATGCCGATGTTGACGAATTCGTGCCCGAGCGGAAGGGCGACGTCGGCGAGCTGGCTGTAGATGAGGCCGTTCTTGGCGGCCTGGGAGTTTTCATTGATTAAAGCGATGCGCATTTTTTCTATATTTCCTTTCGTTTCCATTATAGCATTGTTTGAACGCTAATTTTTCGATTGCGTCCCCTCTTCCTTTTTGTTCTACAATAGTGCCGTATGGGAAGACTGGTCATCGTCCGTCACGGACAGAGCACGTATAACGCCTTGAATCTTTTTACCGGCTGGAGCGACGTTCCTCTTACTTCCAAAGGGGAAGAGGAGATGAAGGAAGCCGGGAACATCCTTTTGAAGGAAGGATTCGTTTCCTTTGACGCGTGCTGGACGTCGTATTTAAAAAGAGCCATCGAATCGGCGGAGATCCTGTTACAGGAACTTTCCCTGACGTCTTTAGGAATTCAAAAAGACTGGCGCTTCAACGAGCGCCATTACGGGGCTCTAGAAGGTCTGAACAAGGCCGAAGCGGTGGATACGTTCTCGTACAAGACCGTCTATTCCTGGCGGAGGACGTACGAAGGACGTCCGCCTCTTTTAAAAGAGGACGATCCTCGGAATCCGAAGTTTTCGGATTTATATCAGGGCGTCGATCCGTCCCTTCTTCCTCGCGGGGAAAGCTTGAGGGATACAAGGGTCCGGGTCGAAGAAGCATATAAAGAAGACCTCGTCCCTCTTTTAAAGGAAGGAAAGACCGTCCTTCTTGTCGCCCACGCGAATTCCTTAAGGGCCTTATGCATGGTCCTCGAAAAGATCCCGGAAGAGAAGATGGACGGCGTCTACATTCCGACCGGAATCCCGTGCGTCTATGAGTTCGACCGGGATTTAAGCCTTCTTTCGAAACGCTATCTCGGTAAGAGGGAAGACGTCGAAAAGAAAATAAAAGATTCTTTAAGTTACAGTTGGAACCACCGGTGAATCTTTTTTAAAATAGGCTATATATGAAAAGGGATCCGGTTAAAAAAGAGCAACGGAAGGAAGCCTTCCGGCGCGTCGAGAAGAAGAACGGAAGGCGGAACGACATCCTGCGCATCGCGCTGATTGCCTTCGGCTTTCTGGTGCAGCTCGCTTTCCTCGTCCTGCTTTTCCTGTGGCTTGATTCGTACGCGGCCTGGATCGACGTCGCGATGCGGGTCATCGCGGTCATCTTGATGCTCGCGGTCTTCGGAAGGAAGATGAATTCCGCGTTCAAATTCCCCTGGATCATCTTCATCGGGACGTTCCCGATCGTCGGAGCGGTCCTCTATCTGTTCTTAGGAAACCGGTTTAACAAGTACGGGGCTTACAAGCGTTATCAGAAGATTGACTCGTATCTCGCGCAGTTCGTAAAACAGGACGGAGAAACGTTACAAAGACTCGGGGAGGAAAATCCCGACCTCGCGAACCAGGCCCGGGCGGTCTTTTCCCATAACGGGCTCTATCCTCTCTACGGGGATACGGAAGTGAAGTATTTCGCCGAGGCGAAGGACGGCTTGGAAGATATGGAGCGGGAACTAATGAAGGCAAAGAAGTTCATCTTCATGGAATACTACGCCATCGAGAACAAGGAAGCCTTCCGCCCAATCAAGGACATTCTGATCAAGAAGGTAAAGGAAGGCGTGACTGTGCGCCTCTTCTACGACAACATCGGAAGCTTCTCGTTCATCGACCGCTCGTTCCTCAAGGAAATGAAAGGGTATGGGATTGATACGAGGGTGTTCAACCCGATCACGCTTCTGACGAAGATCTTCATGAACAACCGCGATCACCGCAAGATCATGATTATCGACGGGAAGGTCGGCTACACCGGAGGATACAACCTCGCGAATGAATATTTCGGCATCACGCATCCGTACGGATACTGGAAGGACACGGCCGTGAGATTAAAAGGGAACGCGGTCAATTCTTTGACGCTCATCTTCTTAGAGAACTGGAACGCCATCAAGAAACCACACGAGAATGACGTGCCGTCCGATTACCTCGTAAAGAACGAAGCGAAGGAAAACCAAGGTTACTGCGTCCCGTACGCGAGCACGCCGCTCAATTCCTTCCCGCTCGCCGAGGACGTCTATCTGAACATCCTGAAAAGCGCGAAGAAATACGTCTATATTTCCACACCTTATCTGATTTTAAGCGACGACATGATCCGCGAACTTGCGATGGCCGCCCACCGCGGGGTCGACGTGCGCTTACTCACCCCGGGCATCCCGGACAAGAAACTAATCTATAACGGCTGGACCCGCTCGTATTACCACGACCTCATCCAGGAGGGCGTCAGGATCTACGAATACACGCCGGGATTCAACCACGCCAAGCTCTTCGTCAGCGACAACTTGGAAGCGACCGTCGGAACGGTCAACCTCGATTTCCGTTCGCTCTATCTCCACTTCGAGGACGGCGTCCTCTTCATGAAGAACTCGGCCGTCTCGGACGTGAAGAACGATCTCCTTTCGATGATGAAGGTCTCCAACGAAATCACGAAGGACGACAAGCTCGCCAGAAGGACCAGCCGTCTCGCGCGCCTCATCGCTCCGCTCTTATAATTTCCGTTAAATTCCATGCGAAAAGGGCCTCTCCCTGCGGAGAGACCCTCTTTTCGCATAAAAACCGGATTACTTGATGAGCGAGTTCTTGCACTTGCCGGTCAGGCGGTATTCTTCCAGATTCTGCAGCGTGACTTCGATCATGTCGATCAGAGCGTGCTCGGTCGCCGAACCGATGTGCGGAGTGATTAAGACTTTCGGATAGAGGTCGACGATGAGCTGGTGCTCCTCGTCCTTCATGTCCTTCGGATCGTGGACCTTGTTGAACAGGGTCTTCTCGCGGTCGATGACATCGAGCCCGAGTCCGCCGAGACGTCCTTCCTTGACCGCCTGTAAGGCCGCCATGTTGTCGAGGACTTCGCCGCGGGCGACATTGATCAAGATCGCTCCCGGCTTCATCGCGTCGATGAATTCCTTGGAGATGAACTTATCGTTCTTGCCCGGGATGTAAGCCATGTGGCAGACGACGATGTCGCTCTCCTTCATGACTTCGAGCGGGGTCTTTTTCATGTCGATCAGTCCCTTGCAGGCCGGGGAGACGAAGACGTCGTAACCGACAACCTTCGCGCCGAGTCCCTTGAAGAGGGAAGCGGTGACTCTTCCGATGCGGCCGCAGCCGAGGATTCCGACCGTGCAGTCGCGGATTTCCTTCGAGAACATCGTGTCGGTGACCTTGAACTGACCTTTGGAGGTCAGATCGGCGCTGTACTGGACGTGGCGCAGGAGCGTCATCGCCAGCGTCAGGGCGAGTTCGGAAATCGCGTTCGGGGAATAGCCCGGGACGTAGGCCGTCTCGATGCCGAGGTCTTTGCAGGCCGCGACGTCGACGTGGTTGAATCCGGCCGTGCGGGTCAGATAGTACTTCAGGCCTTTTTCCTTCAGTTTGGCGAGGTGTTCGCGGTCGACGAAACAGTTGCCACGGACCATGACGTTCTCGTATCCGAGCGCGAGTTCGTAATTGTCGTTGTTCAGATACTCCGGACGGGTGACCATTTCATACCCGTATTTCTCCCCGAGGGATTTGAAATACGGAAGTTCGTACGTGCGGCAGCCGAAGCAGATGATTTTTCTATCCATAAATTTTACCTTTCAAAGCTAGTTAAGCGAAGAAGCCCGTCGCGGAGATGACCGTGAGGACGATGACCCAGAGGATCGTTCCGACAATGGCGCCGATGGTCGAAATCAGCGAGATGTGCGAAGCCATTTCCTTCTGGCGGTCGAAATTGATGCAGTAACCGACGGCGACCGTCGCAGGCGGGACCATCCAGGTGATGATGGCCGAATTGACCGTCGTCATGGAGACCAGCGCCGGGAACGAACAGGCTTTGCCGACCGCTTCCATCGCGTAGAGGAAGCCGAGGACCAGACCCGGGGCGACGATGACCTTGAGGCCCGTCCAGATCCAGGCGTACTTGTCGGTGACCGCTTCCTTGACGCTCGTGCCGCCTAACGTGCAGCCGATGGCGAAGAGGATCAGCGGGGAAGCGAGGGTTCCCAACGTATTCGCCGCGTTAAAGATCCACGGCAGCGTGATGTCGAAACGGAAGAACGGAACGCCGTAGACCGCGTCGGCGGCTCCGGCCGTGCCGGAGATGAGCTGGCCTTTGTTGGCAGCAATCGCCGCGCCCGTATACGGGTCAGCCGTAATCGTGTTGATGCCCGGGATGCCCTGTAAGAGCCAGAGGATCAGGCCGGCGAAGGTCGCGATGACCGCGGAGTTCAGGAAGATCTTCTTCAGCATGGACTTGACGTCCACCTTCTTCTTTTCGGTTGTGACCGAATCGCCGCCTTCCGATTTCTTCGGAACGAAGTTGGCGATGACGATGTAGGCATACGAATAGAGGAAGACGCGGTACGCGACGTTCATGACGTTGAAGTTGTTACCGGCGGCCGAGCCGTAGACGGCGGTAATGATCGGATACGCGAAGAACGTCGTCGAACCGAAGGCGAATAAGACGGCGAGAACTACACGTTTCTCTTCGTCCTTCACCCAGCAGAACAACAGCTTCCCCAAGAAAATGAAGCCGATGTAGAAGACGAAGCCGAGAATGAAGTTCACGACCGCGTCGAAGGCGCCCTGGGCCGTGAAGCGTCTCATGAACGAGCAGAAGGCGAGGCACGGAATCGAAATCGTCATGACGAATTTCGTCAGAATCTTGCCGGTATTTTCCGGCAGGAGCTTTTTCTTGATGCAGAAAAAGCCCAGGGCGATGTAGAGGATGGTCTTGGCGATGTTGGTCCAGAGGCTCGTACTGGACATGGCGGCGCCGAGGTTTTCCGCAATCGACCCTTCGAACAGCAAAGGCATACGGAGTTTTCCTTTCTAAGGCAGAAGCCTTGTACGACACAATTAGTATATTCTCGATTTTATTCAAATGCTGATTGAACTTTAAAGAATTGTTTGAAATCATAACAAAAAAGCGGAATCGGAGTACGCTTCCTCTTCCGCCTATTAAATTTTTAGAGGTTGATTTATAAGTTGTTCCCCTGCGCGAATTCCTTTTCCTCGAATTCCTCGTAAGTGCAGGAGAAATCCTCGAGCCTGCCGTCGCTGTGGATGTAGAAGATGCGGTTCGCGATTGAGGAGAGGAGCTCGCGGTCGTGCGAGGAGAAGAGCAGGACCGACTTCGTCTCCTTCATCGCCCGGTTCAGCGATTCGATCGATTCCAGATCGAGGTGGTTCGTCGGATCGTCGAGGACGACGAGGTTCCCCGGCTGGAGCATCACCCGGATGAAACGCAGACGGACCTTTTCCCCGCCGGAAAGGACCGAGACGGATTTGAGCCCTTCCTCCCCGGAGAACAGCATCCTTCCGAGGTACGAGCGGATGTTCGAGTCCGTCTTGACTTCGGCGTACGGACGGAGATAGTCCACAAGCGACTCCTCGTGCCCGTCGAGTTCCTTAAAATCGGAATGGACGTACACCGGATGGATCGTGATGCCGTACTTGAACGTTCCCGAATCGAACGAATCCCTGCCGGAGAGGCAGTCGAAGAACTTACTGACCGCCAGCGGGTTATCCGCGACGAAGGCGACCTTGTCCGTGTTGTTCAGATTGAACGAGACGTTCTCGAAGAAGCCCTTCTTGGAAACGTTCTCGACCTTGAGGACGTCCTTCCCGATGTTGTACGGGGACTTGAGGTCGATGAACGGGTATCTCCGCGAGGACGGCTTGATTTCGTCCAGGACAATCTTGTCTAGGGCCTTCTTGCGCGAAGTGGCCTGCCTGGACTTGGCCGTATTGGCAGCGAAACGCGCGATGAAGTCCTTCAGTTCCTTGATCTTTTCTTCCTTCTTCTTGTTCTGTTCCTTCATCTGGCGCTGGAGGATCTCGTTCGAGGAATACCAGAAATCGTAGTTCCCGACGAACTCGCGGATCTCCGAATAGTCCACGTCGAGGATGCGCGTGCAGACCCGGTTCAGGAAATAACGGTCGTGCGAGACGATGAGGATCGTGTTGTCGAAATCGATTAGATAGTCCTCGAGCCACTTGCATGTCTTCGCGTCGAGGTTGTTCGTCGGTTCGTCGAGAATCAGGATGTCGGGATTCCCGAAGAGGGCCTGGGCCAAAAGGACCTTGACCTTTTCCGGGGCGGAGAGTTCCTTCATGAGGAGATGGTGCTTGCCTGTATCGATCCCGATCGAATTCAAAAGGGAAGCCGCGTCCGACTCGGCGTTCCAGCCGTTCATTTCCGCGAACTCGTTCTCGAGCTCGCCGGCCCTTTCCCCGTCTTTATCCGAGAAGTCCGGCTTGGCGTAGAGGGCGTCTTTTTCCTCCATGACCTGGACGAGGCGCGGATAGCCTAATAAGACCGTGCGCAGGACTTCCTCTTCGTCGTAGGCGTTATGGTCCTGCTTGAGGACCGAGAGGCGTTCCTTGGGATCCTTAGTCACGCTTCCGGTCGTCGGCTCGAGCTCGCCCGAGATGATCCTTAACAAGGTGGATTTCCCGACGCCGTTCGCCCCGATGATCCCGTAGCATTCGTGCGGGGTGAAGGCGACGTTCGCGTCCTTGAAGAGAACCCTTCCTCCGAACTGAATCGAGAGATTGCTGATGGTTAACATGTCCGTTCCTCCTTCCTTTTCTGTGTTTCCGTCTTTTCAACGTGGTTCAGTATATCAGAGAATGCCGTTCCTTTTATCAAAAGATGAACGCTCTTCCGGATTTTCCTTCTTTCCTTTCCTTAAATTAAGGAAGAAGGAAGGCTTCCGAGATGCTAAAATCGAAAAGGAGGAAATCCCGATGGAAACCCTGAACCTCGCTTTATCCATTGTACTGACCGTCCTTGTTCTCGTTCTGCTCGCCTTCGTTCTGATTTTATGGAAAAGGACGGAGAAACCCGTCTCTTCCTTCAGCGGCGAAGAGAAGGCGGCCCTCGAGAGTCTGAAACAGGAAATCGGTCAGAAGATTGAAATCCTGAAAGTCGAGACGAACGCCTTCACGGATAAGAAGATTGGAGAGCTCGTCAGCGGAGAGAAGATCGAGATGCAGAAGAACTTCGCCGAGATGGCCGCGAAGAACGCACAGAGCCTCGACGCGTTCAAGTCCAACCTGCAGAAGGACATCGATACGTTCAAGTCGAACCTGAATTCGAATCTGGACACGTACAGGGCGAACCTGGATTCGAATCTGTCCCTTCGCCTCGACGGACTGAACTCCGCGTTGAAGAAACAGTCCGAATCGAACGCAGAGAGCCTAAGCTCCTTCCAGACGAACGTCCTCAATTCGCTGAGCAACCAGATCGGGGAAATCAATAAAAGGATCGATTCCCAGCTCAATTCCATCAACGACCGCGTGAATTCTTCCCTTTCGGACGGGTTCAAGAACGCTCGGGAATCCCTTTCTTCCGTCCAGAAGGAACTCGGGGCCCTTTCGGAAGCGAGAAGGAAGATGGATTCTCTGACCGGCCAGATCTCGTCTTTAAGCGACGTCCTCACGAATTCCCAGCAGAGAGGGAAATACGGGGAATTCCAGCTCGAAACTCTGCTGGAATATATCTTCGGGGCGAACATGAAAGGGAAGACATACGATCTGCAGTACGTTTTACGGAAGAAAAACGGTGAGGACAGCGGCCTACGTCCCGACGCCGTTGTCTTCTTGGGGAGCTCTGAACGACAGAAGATTCTCTGCATCGACTCGAAATTCTCCTTAGTCGGGTACGAAGACCTGTTCGAACCGGGCAAGTCCCTTTCCGAAGAAGAGGAAAAGAACGCCAAATCCGCTTTTAAATCCGCCCTGAAAACGCGGATTGACGAGAGTGCGAAATACGCCGGGGCGGATAACGCCATGCCTTCTTCGGTGATGTTCGTCCCGAACGACGGGGTGTTCGCCTACGCCGAAAGCGAATTCCCGGACCTCGTAAAGGAAGCCTACGACCGGCACGTCGTAATGACCTGTCCGAGCATCCTAGAACCGCTTTTAGCGGCGTACCGCATGGTCCAGATCAATGACGAACGTCTGAAGCAGCTCGACGCGATCAATCAGTCGCTCGATTCCTTAGGGAAGGAGTTCGGACGCCTTTACACGCGCTGGGACAAGCTGTCCGCCCAGATCGACTCTTTGACCAGCAAAAAAGAAGAAGTGGGCAAGACCGTGCAGAAGCTGCAGAAGCAGTTCTCAAGGATTCAGGAAGGGAAGCCCGAGATTGGAGGGGAGGCGGATTCTTCCGAAGAAAAGGATTCTTCCGAAAATCCGGACGCTTCTTCTGATAAGGAGAAATAATTTCTTATGAATTCCGATAAATCCCCTTATGAAATCCTCTACGAGGACGATCGGGTTATCGCCGTCTATAAGAAGAGAGATGTTTTGACGTTACGGACGAACGACCCCAAAACGTTCGGACGGAACCTGTACCATTATCTTCATGTCTATCTCGCCAAAAAGAACGAGAAACTCTACATCGTCCACCGTCTGGATTACCAGACGTCCGGAGTCCTGATTTTCGCTAAGTCCGGCAAGATGAAACAGACCCTGCAGGACGCCTTCAAGCATCACGAGGTCGAACGCGATTACGAAGCGGTGATTCGGGAGAAGATTCCGTTAAACGAACCGTTCCATGTCGAGATGAAACTTTCTTCCGACGGAAAGGGCGGAAAGGTCTACGAGGATTCGGAAGGGAAAACCGCGGTCACGGACTTTACGTCCGTCAACTACATCCAGATCGGGACGGCTCTGAAGATCCGCATCTCGACGGGAAGAAGGGCGCAGATCCGTCTCGCCCTCGCCCACGAAGGATTCCATCTCCTCGGGGACGTCGCCTATTCCAACTGCCCGGCAAAAAGGATGTACCTCAACGCGTACCGCCTGAAGTTCCTTGACGATATAGGGCTACTAAAGACCGAGTTCTCCGTGAAACCCCTTTGGATCAAAGAAGAGTAAAAAACAACAAGCGTGACTTATGGAAAAACCTCGGATCCGTAGATAAGAAAGGACGACTGGATTTCTCTAGCCGCCCTTTCGCTTTTTTTCCGAACTCAAGATTAGAGAGTCTTGATTCCGAGATATTTCTTGTTCCTGACGCTCTCGACGGCTTCTTTGGCCTGTTCTTCCGAGATTCCTTTCTCGGAGACGACAATCGCGTCCTTCTTCGTGCGGTCCGCCTTGACGCTTTCGACGCCCGGGATCTTACTTAGAGCCTCGGCGACGTGCGCCTCACAGTGCTCGCACTTCATTCCTTCGACTAAGACTTCCTGTCTGACCGGCATAGTTTTGTTTCCTCCTTGCTGTTCCAATATATTATAAATCTTCGATGGAACCTGTATGGTAATCTGCTCCGTGGACTGCGTCGAGCAGAGTCTGGTTTTCGACGGGCTCGTCGAGCGTGACGATGGCCTCTTTCTTTTCGAGGCTCACCTCGGCTTTCACAACGCCTTTAACGGATTGGAGGGCGTTTTGAACGTGTTCGACGCAGTTCTCGCACATCATATCCGTCACTTCGATCCGCTTCTTTTTCAGGACGGGCTTGACTTCTCCGCCGTACTGGTAGTCGGCGTCCTGAATCGCTTTTTCGATGGCTTCTTCCTTCACCGGCTCGTTCAGGGTGATCTTCACTTCCTTGGTCTCTAAGGAGACTTCGGCTTTCTGAACCCCTTTTACGCCCTGAAGCGCATGCGTCACATGTTCGACGCAGTTCTCGCACATCATGTCCGGAACGAGGACGGTCACGGAATCACGGAACACTCTAGGAGAATCTTCCTTGTTTTCTTCTTTCTTTTCGGAAGCTTTCTCTTCTGGAAGGATGACCGGGCAGGCCTCTAAGAAGAATTCCTTCGGGAGCTCGACTTTCTTATGGCGCAAATCGTGCTTCGTGTTGTAGACGTTATAGAAATTGATGCGCAAAGCGTTCAAGACGACCGTCACGGACGAGAGCGCCATCGCCGCCGCGCCGTACCACGGCTTCAATTTGGCCAATCCCGCCGCCGAGAAGACGCCCGAAGCGATCGGGATCATGACCAGGTTATAGAAGAACGCCCAGAAGAGGTTCTCTTTGATGTTCGTCAGCGTGTGGCGGGACAGACGGATCGCCGCGGCGGCGTCCTTCAGGCCCGACTTCATCAGGATGACGTCCGCCGAATCGATGGCGATGTCCGAGCCGGCCCCGATGGCCATGCCGATGTCCGCCTGGGTCAAAGCTGGGGCGTCGTTGATGCCGTCGCCGACCATTACGACCTTGCCGTATTTCTGAAGCTTCTTGACGACCGCCTGCTTGCCGTCGGGGAGAACGTCGGAGACATAGGCGTCGAGCCCGAGCTGGCGCGCGATTGCGCCGGCCGTCTTCGCGTTGTCACCTGTCAGCATGATCGGAGTGACGCCGAGCGAACGGAATTCCCTGATTGCCTCGAGGGAGTCTTCCTTCAGGACATCCGCGACCGCAATCACGCCGAGAACCTTTTCGCCCTGAGCGAAGAAGAGCGGGGTCTTGCCCTGATCGGAAAGACGTTCGGCTTCCCGAACGAGCTTTTCGCTCAGGGAATAATTCTGCCTGAAATAGGAGATGCTTCCTCCATAGGCGGTCTCGCCGCGGATATGGGCGGAGACTCCGTGGCCCGGAAGGGCCTTGAAGTCTTTTGCTTCGAGGACGGAAACGGATTGATCCTTCGCGTAGTTCCTAATGGCCCTGGCCAAAGGATGCTCGGACTTGGCCTCGACGGCAGCAGCGGCGGAGACGAGCTCTTCTTCGCTTACACCTTCTTCGGCACAGACGTCGGTGACACTCGGCTCGCCTTTGGTGAGCGTGCCGGTCTTATCGAGCACGACGAAGTCGGCCTTGCCGGTCTCTTCGAGGGCCGAAGCGGTCTTGAAGAGGATGCCGTTCTTGGCCCCTTTGCCCGAACCGACCATGATGGCGACCGGGGTGGCTAATCCCAGAGCACACGGGCAGGCCACGACGAGGACGGAGATCGCCCGTTCGAGGGCGTACGAGAAGCGGCTGACGGACGGATCGTTCAGCGAAAGGACGAATCCGTTCCCGAAGATGATCCAGCCCAAGAAGACGAGGAAGGCGATGCCGAGGATGAATGGGACGAATACGCCCGAGATCTGGTCCGCCAGGCGCGAGATCTTGGTCTTCGTGCCGGAAGCGGTCTTGACCATCTCGATGATCTGGTGCAGGGTCGTGTCGTTCCCGATGCGGGTGGCCTTGCAGGTCAGCGATCCGTTCGTATTGATCGTCGCGGCCGAGACCTTCGAGCCTTTTTCCTTATCGATTGGCATCGACTCGCCGGTGAGAGCGGCTTCGTTCACCGCGGATTTGCCTTCGAGGACGACTCCGTCGACCGGGAAGCTTTCGCCCGGACGGACGACGAAGATTTCTTCCGGACGGATTTCTTCGACGGGGATCGTGATTTCCTTTCCGTCGCGGACGACGTGCGCGGTTTTCGGCGCGAGATCCATTAAGGACTTGATGGCGTCGGTCGTCCTTCCTTTCGAATAGGATTCGAGCGTCTTGCCGACCATGATGAGGGTCGGGACCATGCCGGCCGTCTCGAAGGTGAGGCCCATCGAGGCGCTCATCAGATGCGTCCAGCTCTCCTGATCCATGTCGGGACCGACGTAGGACGCCATCATGAACATCACCACGCAGCCGTAGACAAACGCCACGCCCGAGCCCAATGCGACGAGCGTGTTCATGTTCGCCCCGCCGTGGATGACGGACTTGAATCCGGAGACGAAGAACGGATAGTTCATCAGAATGATCGAAAGCGAGATCAGCATCTCGGTCAGGCCGAAATAGAACGGATTTTCGCCTAGGACCCCGATGTTCCAGTTCCAGGACGGGTTCATGTAGCCCATCGAGAGGTAGAAGAGCGGGACCAATAGGACGAGCGAGACGATGAGCCTTCTAAAGAGCTTTGGCGTCTCGCGGTCTTCGAGTTCCTTCTTTTCTTCCGCAAGAGTACTCCGGTTCGCGGACGACTCGTTTCCGCTCGGAGAGGATAAGGACGCGCCGTACCCGGCCTTTTTTACGGCTTCCTCGATCTTTTCTGGGCTCGCCGGAGAAGAGTACGAGACGAGCATCGAGTTCGTCAGCAGGTTCACGCTGACCGAAGAGACGCCCTCGACCTTTTCGACGGCCTTGGTGACGTGGGCTGAGCAGGACGCGCAGGTCATGCCGGTCACATTGTATTTTTCATTCGTTACGGACATAGGCATTTTCTCTTTTCCCTTTTACTTCAGCTTCTTGATGAGCGAGACGGTCTCGTCGATCACCCCCTCTTTTCCTTCCTTGATGTCTTCGGCGACGCAGGTCTTCATGTGGGTCGACAAGACGATGTACCCGACCGACTGGAGCGCGCTTTCCGCCGCGGCGATCTGCGTTAAGACGTCTCCGCAGTAACGGTTCTCCTCGATCATCTTGGAGATGCCGTTCAGCTGGCCGACGATGCGGCTCAGGCGGTTCTTGAGGTCCTTTACTTCCTCTTGACTTCTCGGCGTGTTCCTCATCTTGGGGGAGCAGCAGTCTTTTTCTTCGTTTTCCATCTTCCGTATTCCTCCGGAAGGATACCCCTATCCGGTATCCTTTGCAGTACTAACATATACCCATATGGGGTATCTGTCAAGAAAAACGAATCGGAACGGAATCCATCTTCCAAACCGGTGAAAAAGGTCTTCTCCGCGACCGATTGTAATCCCCGAAACGCTTACAGGCCCCAAATCGGATTTTCTTATGACAATTTTTTAAAGCTGTATCATTTCTTCTGAAAGATAGTTTAAAATAAGGCCATAAAGGAGATTTCATTGTTTTATGAAATGGTTTAATTCTCAGTCTAGACTCATTCAGCTTATTCTTCTTCTCATTCCGGGCGTCAACTGGGTCGTCGAGCTCGTTGTCCGCTTCACGGCTCTGATTGAAAAGCCGACCACCGAAAACATCCTCGGCGCGATTCTTTCGCTCTTCGGCATCATCCTCGGCTGGGTCGACCTCGTCTGGGTCCTCTTATTCAACCACCTGTTCCTCTGCAAGTAGTTTCCCGCTTCTTAAAGGAATGCCGGCGGCCGGATTTCCGGCCGCTTTTCTCTTGCCTGCGAAAGAGGATGCTCTACCCCTCTTTTCGCTCCTTTCCCGTCTGTTTTTTAATAACTTTAGAGAATATAATAAATAGAAGAGGAACCTAAAAGCATTCGTTGCCATGGCAAACAGTGTCATCAGCCAGTCGGAAACGCTGGCTAAACAGAGAAAAAAATACAGGCGTCGGGCGGTCTTTCTGTCGCTCTTTTACGCTTTTCTGTTCTTCCTCCTATTCGCCCTCTACGTCCTTCTAGCGGCGTTCGGACACGGGTATTACGGGCTTTCGGCTCCCTTCGGGGCAATCGATGCCCTTTCGGTCCTGCCGTATTTCGATTTGAGTATATCCCCGTTCGATTTTTCCACGCCCACGGCCCTCTTCCGCTGGGGGATGGTCCTCGCGGCGCTATTGGTTTCCGTCCTGATTTATCTTCTTTCCCATGCGATCTACATCCGGCGCTACGGAAGAAGATACCTCGAGCTCTACGAAAGGCTCGTCGGGGAGGAGACGAGGATCCTCGGGCTTTCCCTCGATATTCTTCCTCTTTTCACCGAACAGGACCAGGAATCCCTCGAGGAAGACATCGGCATCTTCGGGCTCGCGGAAGTAAAAGGCGAGAAGGCTTATCAGTTCTCGACCCCGTTACTGAGCTGGAAAGGCATCCAGGTTCGCTATTCCAGGGACGGAAAAAGACGCGACGGGTTCTTCCTTTCCTGCGATCTGAGCAAAGCGAAGAGCCGCGCGCTCATCCAGCTACGGACATACGGCAGCTTCGAGCGGAAACAGTACGACGGACTTCCCGTCCACGCCTACGGGTTCGCCGACGTGCCTTCCTTAAGCCCGTTCACCTGCTACTCCACACTCGGCCAGGACATCTACCTCGTCTTCGACAAGAGGACCGCGGACGCGATCAGCGCGTTCTACTCGTTCGTCTCGTCGGACCTGATCCTGAACGTTGTCGGGGAGAAGCTTTCGGTCTTCGTCGACGGATTCCGCCTGAAGCTCACGCATCCTCTGAAGGAGAAGGTTCCCCCGTCCGTCCTCGAGAAAGAAGCCGAGGCACTGACGGCGTTCCACCGCTATGTTTCGAATATTGCTCTTGCCCTTTCCGGCGAAATGGGCGAAAGTAAAGATAACAAGGGAAACGGAATCGTTTCGGACTGACCGTTACAATTCGATGCTTTCAATTTTCTGTCATATATACATCACTGAAAACCACTAGATAGGAGGGAAAAAATATGGCAAACGGAAGAAGAGTCGTCGCGATGCTGCTCGCGGGAGGCAAAGGCACGCGTCTCAAGGCGTTAACGAAGAAGGTCGCCAAACCGGCGGTCAACTTCGGCGGGAAGTACCGCATCATCGATTTCCCGCTCTCGAACTGCGCGAATTCGGGAATCGACGTGGTCGGTGTATTGACCCAGTACGAGTCGACCGCTCTGAACACGTACATCTCGAACGGTGCAAACTGGGGTATCGACGGTCTGCGCTCGCAGACGGTCTGCTTAGCTCCGCGCCAGACCGAGGAAGGCATGAACTGGTACAACGGGACCGCGGACGCGATCTACCAGAACCTCAACTTTTTGGAACAGCAGAATCCGGATTACGTCGTCATCCTCTCGGGCGACCACATCTACAAGATGAACTACGCCAAGATGCTCGATTTCCACATTAAGAACAACGCGGACCTCACCGTCGCGTGCCTGAATGTCAGTCTCGAGGAAGCAAAACGCTTCGGCATCATGAAGGCGGACAAGGATTACCGCATCGAGTCCTTCACGGAAAAACCGAAGAATCCGGAATCCACTTTGGCCTCGATGGGCATCTACATCTTCAGCTACGGGGTCATGCGGAACGAACTGATTCGCGACCACAAGGATCCGAATTCGGAGAACGACTTCGGAAAGAACATCATCCCGACGATGCTCGCCGAGAATAAGCGCCTTTTCGCCTATCCGTTCAACGGGTACTGGAAGGACGTCGGCACGGTCGATTCGCTTTGGCAGGCCAACATGGATTTGCTTTCGGACGATAACAAGCTCGATCTCTACGACGACACGTTCCACATCCTGAGCGAAGACACCTGCTCGCTGCCGCAGTACGTCGGCCCGAAAGGCAAGATCGTCGACTGCATCATCAACCAGGGCGCGAACATCCTCGGGGAAGTCCGCCACTCGGTCATTTCGAACGAGGTCACGATCGAGGAAGGGGCGGTCGTCGAGGACGCGGTCATCATGCCGGGCTCGACGGTCCGTTCCGGCGTGCACGTCAAAAAGGCCATCATCGGTCCGAATCAGGACGTCAAGGAAGACAAGGTCAGTCAGGACGGAAGCGTCGTCCTGGTCGCGTAATATCGGAAAGGGAGAAAAACAATTATGTCCAAAGCCATCGGTATCATCAATCTGCATGACGCGAACGAGGTCTATCCGTTAACTCTGACCCGTTCGATCGCCTCGGCGTCGTTCTTATGCCGTTACGCCTTCATCGATTTCCCGTTAGCGAACTTCTCGAACTCCGGGATCGACACCAAGGCGGTCCTGGTCCAGAAACATCTGAGCTCGCTCGAAAAGCACATCGGCGGGGGAACGACCTGGACTTCGAACACGAAGCTAGGCGGCCTCACGATGCTCTACGACGAGGAACACGCGAACAACTCGGGCTATAACCACGACGTCAACAACCTGCGCGAGAACGACTGGTTCATCCAGCAGGCGCACGGGGACGTGGTCGTGATCGCTCCGAGCGACATCATTTACCGCCAGGATTTCTCCGCCCTCGTCGAAGACCATATCAAGAACAACCACCGCATCTCGGTCCTCGTCCAGGACATCCACGAAGGAAAGTCCACGTTCATCGGGGAAGACATCGCCGACGTGGACGACAACGGGTTCCTCAAGGATCTGAACCCGAACCACGGGGCCGACGACAACATCACGGTCTCGCTCAAGACCTACATCGTCGACAAGGAAGTCCTGCGCGGAATGCTGAGGGTCGCCCAGAAGACCTCTTCGTTCTATTCGCTGCGCGACACGGTCAAGGCGCTCGCCCACGACATGCCGATTTACACGTACCGCCACGAAGGGTACGTCCGCTGCTTCGATTCGCTCGCCCACTATCTCGAATATTCCCTCGAGATGCTGAACCCGGACCATCTGCACGAACTGATTGTGAAGGACTGGCCGATCGTCACGAAGACTTTCGACACGGCTCCGGCGAAGTATGGGAACAAGGCGCAGGTCAGCGACTCGTTCATCGCCAACGGCTCGCAGATCGGCGGGACGGTCGTCCATTCGATTATCGGGCGCAACGTCGTCATCAAGGAAGGGTGCACGATTAAGAACTCGGTCATTCTGAGCAACACGTACGTCTCCGAGAACAC
>CAYUFI010000009.1:22094-40959 GCA_964444175.1 uncultured Clostridiaceae bacterium
CATCGAGAACCTCGTCTGCGACAAGGAAGCCCGCATCCTCCACACGAAGGAAATCCGCGGGACCGAGGAAGAGCCGCAGTACATCAAGAGAGGAGACATCGTCTAATGAAAATCGTCTTTGCCGCCGGGGAATCCTCCCCGTTCGTCAAGACCGGCGGTCTCGCCGACGTCATCTGGGGTCTAGGCAAGGCTCTGGTGAGGAAAGGAGAAAAGGTCGCCGTGTTCCTTCCGTTCTATAAGAAAGGGAAGGAAAAGGTCAAAGATCTCTATAAGTTCGTCTGCGGATTCGACGTCGCGCAGGGCTGGAGGATGACGCACTGCAACATCATATACGACCAGAAGGAAGGCGTCGACTTCTATTTCGTCGAATGTGACCAGTATTTCGGCAGGGATAACCTCTATGGTTACGACGACGACGGGGAACGTTTCGCGTTCTTCCAGCTCGCCGTCTCCAAGGCGATCATCCACCTGAATCTCCAGCCGGACATCGTCCACGTCCACGACTGGCAGGCCGCGCTCGTCCCGCTGCTTCTGGCGCACGCGGGATTGAAGTTCCGCTCGGTTCTGACGATCCATAACCCGGCGTTCCAGGGGTACATCAACCCGGCTTCGCTCGGGGATCTTCTCGATTTGCCGGTCGTCTATTATTCCGACGGGCTGCTCCGCTTCAACAACATGGTCTCCATGCTGAAAGGCGGCATCTCGACCGTCGACGCGGTCACTACCGTCTCGGTTACGCACGCGCAGGAACTGTTGAACAACCGCACCGATTTCAACGGAATCGGCAACGTCATCCGCACGCGCATGAACGATATGTATGGGATCGTGAACGGGCTCGACTACGAATCCTTCGATCCGAAGACGGATCCGAAGCTGGCAATGAACTATTCGATGAACATTTTCCGCAAGGGCAAGAAGGCAAACAAGGTCGCCCTCTTAACGAAACTCGGATTTTCCGATCCGGATTCGGACGAACCGGTCTTCGGACTGGTCTCGCGTCTGACGTCCCAGAAGGGCATCGACCGCGTGGTCCGCGTCGTTCCGGAAATCGTGAAGAACCGCGCCAAACTCATCGTTCTGGGCCAGGGCGAATACGGCATCGAGCAGGAACTCAAGTACCTCGCCCGCACGTATCCGGAAAACGTGAAGATTTTCCTCGGATATTCGGACGATCTCGCGAACCTGATCTACGCCGGTTCCGATTTCTTCTTAATGCCGTCGAAGTTCGAACCGTGCGGACTCGGCCAGATCATCGCGATGCATTACGGAACCCTCCCGCTCGTCTCGAAGGTCGGCGGACTGAACGATACGGTCCGTTCGTATTACGACTCCCCGTCGGGGGCCGACGGATTCGCCTTCGCGAATTGGGACGAAAACTGCTTCGACTATTCGATTGGATACATGTGCAACATGTACCGGAAGAACAAGCTCGGACCGCTGATCCGCACCGCCATGGAGGAAGACTTCTCCTGGGACAGGCAGGTCGGCTATTATCAGAAGCTCTACCAGTCCCTGCTCAAGAGAATCTAGTCCGATTCATAAGGAAGTACCGGCCCGGAAAGATTTTCGGGCCTTTTACATGGACGAAAAAGGTCCCCGGAGGGACTCGGAGTTCAGATTTCAACCGGAATTACTTCGCGAGTTCGGAGAGTTTCTTCTGATAGATCGAGTAGATCTTCTCGGCGACTTCCTGAATGGTGAGCTTCGACGTGTCGATGTCGATGACGCGCGGATCCTTCAGTTCCGAATCGGCGAAGCGCGTGACGTCGTTCTTCAGGCGTTCTTTAATGGACGCTTCGGCGTCGCCGCGGAGACGCATCCTTGCGGCCCGCATCTCCAGGGGAGCGATGAGACGGAAGACGACGATGCGCGGATTGTTCAGCCCGAGATAGACTCTGGCGCCGTTCGTTTCGACAACGACGACCTTGTTGTCCCCGATTTCGGCCTTGCTCGTGCCGTAGTGGTGTCCGGAATATTCGGTCGTTTCGACGAAATAGTCCTCGGACTTGAGCTTGGCGAATTCTTCCTCACTGACGAAGTGGTAATCGACATTCTGCCTCTCGCCTTCGCGCATGGATCTCGTCGTGTGGGTCACGACTTTCTTGATTCCGTAGAGGACGCACAGTTCTTTGGCGGTCTCGGTCTTGCCGCTGGCGGACGCTCCTGTCAATAAGATCATAAAAATCCCCCTTCGATATATGCAATATTATAGTGATTCCCCTTCCCGTTCACAAGGTGAAAAGCGGCGTAAGAACCGGGGCGGGACGGAAGGGGAATGAAACTTTCCGTTTAAAAACTTGCATTTCGAAAAAAAGGTGTTATAGTAGTCATTGCGTGAAGGAAGACTTCACGATACATCGCGGGGTAGAGCAGTGGTAGCTTGTCGGGCCCATAACCCGGAGGTCGTTGGTTCAAGTCCAGCCCCCGCTACCAAGGATGTATGGCCCGGGGTTCGTCCCCGGGCTTTTTTGTTCGTTCCCGAACGGGCTTTTCCTGTATAATAAAAAGGTATCTCTATGGAAAGGGATTTAAAAGACAGGGAAATCGTTCCGAAAGAAAGGCGCTGTGCCGCTAAGGCGTACGGGATATTTCTGCCCGTCATGACTTTTCTTCTGACGCTCCTATTAAGCGTCCTTTTATTTCAGTCGAACGGGTTCGCTCCGTTCGCCGAAGAGGGAAAGACCCTTTTAATCAGCGACGCCCAAACGCAGTACATCGCCTACTTCCGGTATTACCAGCAGATTCTGAAGAACTCCGGAAACGCGGTCTATACGCTCGGGAAGGCTTTCGGCGGGGATTTCCTCTCAATCTGGACGTATTACCTCGCTTCGCCGTGGAACCTGCTGCTCGTTTTTTTCTCGGGCGAAGACATTCCTTCTTTCTTAATCTGGACGGACATTCTCCGCTTCTCGTTCGCTTCGCTCAACATGTATCTGCTGCTCCGTTTCACGAATGATAAGCCGAACGTCTTATATGCAATCATCGGCGTCGCCTACGGCTTATGCGCGTATGCGATTGTCTACAGCTGGGACTTCATGTGGCTCGACGGGATGGCCTTATTGCCTCTCTGCGTATTGTCCCTCCATCTTCTGGACCGGAAGAAACACGTCTTCCTCTATCCTCTGATCCTCGGACTCGATCTCCTTTCTTCCTGGTACATCGGGTTCATGGCCTGCATCTTCCTCGTCCTCTATTTCCTGGTCGATTCCTATGTTCTCGTTCAGAACGAAAAGGATGCTAAGAAGAAGAGGAAAACCTTCGGAAAACTGTTCCTCGTCTTCGCTCTAGCGTCTTTATTAGGCGGACTCTTCTCCCTCGACGGGTGGTTCGTCGCCGCGACGCACTTTTCCGGGACAAAAGCGAAAAGCGCCCTTCCCGTTCCGGAATTCCTTTCCCTCCAGACCGTCTTCGGAGGATATTTCGAACAGGCGTACACTTCTTTCGACCTGGTTCAGCAGAACAGCGGATATATCCCAAGCGGCGTCTCGAGCGTCCTTCTTCCTTTATTCGTCCTTTTCTTCTTCAATAAGAACTATTCCCGAAAGGAACGCATCGGTTACCTCGTCCTGTTCCTCTTCTATACCGTCATGTCCTCGAACCGCTTCACCGACGCCGTCCTGCACGGTCTGCGCGAACCGACCTGGTTCCCGGCGCGGTACGCGTTCGTCTTCGCTTTCTTAGTCCTCTTCGCGGCCGGAAAGGAAGGGACGCATATAGGCGGAACTTCTACTTACGGCCTACTCGTCCCTCCGGTCTTATACGGACTGTTCGCTTTGATTTTCGCTTTGGACAAGACTTCTTTCCCGGCCGTCCGTCTCTCCTGGGTCTCCGCTCTCCTCTATTTCGCTTCGTACCTGGTGTGTCTTATCTGGATCTTGTCTCCTGTCCTTCTGAAGAAAAAACAGGCGGCCCTTCCGCTTCTTTCTTCTCTTTTATCTGTCGTCCTTGTCCCCTTAAGCTTATTCTCGACGTACCGGTACGCCGACAACATCCTGAAAGCGAACGAAGTGCGGTACGAAAACATCTCAACCTATAGAGAGGACGAGACGTACCAGAAGGATATCGATTTGATCAGGGAATACGATCCGTCCGGGAATTACCGGATGGAAATCAACTTCGAGCGTCCGGGGACGGGGAACACCATCTCGAACAGCCCGATGTATTACGGATACAGCGGATTCTCGCATTATTCCTCCTCGGAAAAGAAGAACGTCGAGGATTATTTCAATTACATCGGCCTCCACTACAACGGATATTTCGAGAAATACGAGTATGGATCCACTTTGTTCTGGATGTCCTTATTCGGCCTGAAGTACGTCGTCGGGAAGAACTACCAGACGTACTCCCCAAAATATATCTATCACGAACCGTTCGAGGAACTCGAATTCGAAGGGAAGTCCTCCTCGGGGATTCATTTCTATCAGAACGCGTATGCCCTTCCGTTCGGCTATTCCGTCCCCTTGCTCGGTTCGGAAGAGATGGAAAATACCGCGCATTCGGAAGAAAAAGGGTATTACCGCATGGACCACTTCGAGTACCAGAACTCCGTCGCGAAAGCCCTTAATCCTTCCTTAGAAGAAGACCTCTATCTCCCGTTGACTCTGGACGAAAGCCGGATTGTAAAAGGTGGGGAACTGATATACGAAAAGAAGAACGGGTTCTATTATCTTACCGGTAAGACGGGCGCGTTCATCACCTTCTCTTATACCCTGCCTCGAGAAGGATACGGATCGAACCTCTACTTCGGGGAACAGAACTGGAACCCCCGTTTCACGTACAGCCTGGACCGCAAAGACCTCCGCATGACCGATTACTGGCATAAGGGCATTTCCGGTTTCAAGGACAACTCCTCGCACGTCCATACTCTAAGGATGACTTTGACGAAGGACGTCACGGACGTGAAGATAGTCCCCGAGCTCTATTACGAGAACGGAAGCGCCCTGAAGGAATTCTTCACGGAGTTAAAGAAGAACTCCTCGGATAACCTCACCCCGGTCTCGACCCTGTTCTCGTACGGATATCGGGGGACGTTCACGAAGGATTCTTCTAAAAACCTCTTCTTATTCACTCTTCCTTACGAAAAGGAGATGCGCATCTATGTCGACGGGAAGGAACAGAAACTCCTGAAGCGGATGAACATCTTCTGCGCCGCGGATCTTTCTTCCTTCGAAGACGGGGAACACCGGATCGAAATTCGGTACGTGGATTCTGGATTCAAGGCCGGGACGGTCCTGTCCTTAACAGGACTCGGACTCTCTGTTGCTTCCTACGGAGTCTGGATTTATCTGAAAAAGAAGAAAAAATCCGCCGTGATCAAGGCGGATCCGGTATCGAACGGATAAGGCGATCAAAAACTTATCCGTTTTATTTTTTATTGTCCCGTTCTTCTTTTCCTTTCCTGTCCGGCTTTTCGATCCGATCGATGATGAAGTCCGGTTTCTTCCTTGCGTTGATCACGATGTTCTTGACGTAGATTCCTAAGATCCCCAAGTTCACGGTCACGAACGAAACGGCGAGGAACAGAGAAGAAAGGATGAACGCGAGACGGATCTCGCTATAGGGCGGAAGGACAGAGAAATATCCGAGGAGATAGAAAATACCGAGGAGAGGGGACGAGACGGAGAAGAAGGCGAAGAAAAGCGAACCGAGTTTGATCGGGAGATAGGCCGGGGCGGACGAACCGACGGAGATGATGTCGAAAGCGTGTTTGACGAGCTTTTTAAAGGAGTATTTGCTTTTTCCGGCGCTCCGTTTCTCCCTCTTGTAGTCGAGGACGGCGGTCTTTAACCCGATGTAGTTGTAGTCGACCATGACGTAGCGGTCCGTGTTCCCGCAGGAAAGGAGGATGTCGACGGCTTTTCTGTCGAGCCCGCGGTAGCAGTTCACGTTCTCGGGGAGAATCTTCCGTCCTTCGAGGCGGTTGAAGAACCCGTAGAACGCCGCGGAGGTGGTCCTTTTGAAGAACGAATCGTCCGAGCGGTCCGCGCGGTGGGGATTGACGACGTCGTAGCCCTCGCTTAGCTTTTGGACGATTTCCGGAAGGAGCGAGACGTTGTCCTGCAGGTCGACGTCCATCGAGATCACATAGTCGGCCTTCGAATGCTCGAGCCCGGCGTAAATCGCTCCGTCCTGCCCGAAGTTGCGGCTGAACGAGATGTACGAGACGTCGTTCCGTTCTTGGCGGAATTTCTCCAGGACGTCCAAAGTACGGTCCTTGGATCCGTCGTTCACGAACAGGAAACGGAATTCAAAACCTTCTACGTCCTTTAAGACCGGATCGACCGCCTCGAAATAGAGGGGGATCGTTTCTTCCTCGTTGTAGCAGGGAAGGATGATATCGACGCTTTTCATGCTTTAACGGTCTTTTTCCTTTTTGACGAAATCGATGATGTAGTTCGGACGGGCGCGGGTATTGACCGTGACGTTGTGGAGATAGATTCCCAGAACCCCGACGAAACAGACGAGGACCGAGGAAGCTAGGAAGATCACGCTGATCAGAAGGAAGACCTTGAACGGATCGTAACCCGGGACGATTCCGTAGAGGGACAAGAAATAGAACACGGTCAGGACAAGGGAGGTAAATAGGAAGAAAGCGGCGGAGATTCCTCCGGCGATCAGCGGGTAATAAAGCGGGGCCAAAGTCGATGAGGAAATGTTGTTCAGCGCGTAATCCACCATCTTCTTGAAGGTGTATTTGCTCTTCCCGGCGCTGCGTTCCTCGCGCTTGAAATCGATGGTCGCGTTTTTATATCCAACGAAAGGAATCTCCCCGAGGAGATAGCGGTCCTTTTCCGGGAGGGCGTTGATCGTCTGATAAGCCCTTTTAGAGAGTCCGCGGAAGCAGTTGACGTTCTGCGGGAGAATTTCTCGCCCTTCGATCCTGTTGATGAAGCGGTAGAACATGGCGGCGGTCCTGCGCTTGAAGAAGGAATCCTTCGAACGGTCCGCGCGGTGCGGGTTCACGATGTCGTAGCCTTCTTCGAATTTCTGGAGGATCTGCGGAATTAGGCCCACCGGATCCTGCAGGTCCGCGTCCATCAGGATGACGTAGTCCGTTTCGGCGACCGAGAGACCGGCCGAGAACGCCGGAATCTGCCCGAAGTTGCGCGAGAGCGAGACGAGTGTGACGTCGTTCCGTTCCGAATGGAGTTTCTCCATGACTTCGAGCGTCTGATCTTTGGAACCGTCGTTGACGAGGATGAAACCGACCTTGTAATCCGCCAGTTCCCTAATGACGGGATCGACGGCCTTGAAATAGAGGGGAAGCGACGCTTCCTCGTTGTAGCAGGGGAGGATGACCGAGAGAGTTTTCATAGGACCTTCTTTCTTTGCTCTTCCATTTTACTCCGTCCGTCCCGTTTCGCGGTGGGCGGAGAGTCTTAAAATCGCGTGTTCTTTTGAGATATAATACTACCATATGAAACAGGATACAAAGCTTAAACAGAACCTTGAAAAATTCGAAGGAAAAGTCACCTCTCTCGATCGGAAAGCCGCGGACGGATTCTTGAAGTTTTTACAAAAACATTTTTTATTCATCTTCGCCTTGCTCGCTACGGTCGTCTCGTTCGCCGTGCGCTACAAGTACGTCTACTATCCGACCAACGACGTCGTCGGCTTCGTCTTCAGCTGGATGAAACAGATTCAGGCAAACGGATTCAAAAACTTCTACAAGGTCGGCGCGGACTATCCGGTGCTGTATCTGTTCCTCGTGGGAATCTTCACGCTGTTCCCAAGCGGGGAAGAAATCACGGCCGGAGGGTTCACGTTCTACGCGAACTGGATGATCGAACTGAAGACTCTGCTTTTCGTTTTGAGCTTCTTCCTATCCTTCGGAATCTATCAAATCGTGAAGAACGTCACCGGGAACAAACTCAAGGCGACGCTCGGATACATCGTCTCCATCTGTTTACCGGTCCAGATCGTCAACTCGGCCGTCTGGGGCAATAACGACGTCATGTACGCCGTCTTAATGGTCTACGCCGTGTATTTCCTTCTGATCGACAGGGATTCCTGGTCCTGGTTCCTCATCGGAATCTGCTTCGGCGTGAAGCTGCAGGCGGTCTTCATCCTGCCGTTCATGCTCTACGCGGTCTTGCGGAAGAAAGCCCGTTTTTACCGGATTTATCTCGCCTTCCTCGGACTTCTTCTCACGTATCTTCCGGCCTATATCTGCGGAGCGTCCTTCTCCGAGCCGTTCAGGATTTTTACGACGCAGTTCCACGAGTACCAGAACTTGCATTACGGCAGCGCGAACTTCTGGCACCTCGTGAATTTCAAATCGGAACTGAACGGGATCACCGCTCCGGCTTCGACCTGGCTCGGTTTGCTCTTCATCGCCGTCTTCTGCGCTTTGGTCTATCTGCGGCAACTGAAGGACACGAAGGAAAACCTGATTCTATCCGCAACGTTTTTCATCGGGATCGTCCCGTATTTCCTCCCGCACATGCACGAGCGCTACCTCTATATCCTCGACGTACTGACCGTGGTCTACGTCTTCACGAGGAAAAAGATTGGGAATTCGTGGCTCTTGATCGCGGCGATGCAGTTTTCTTCGGGCATCGCGTATTACCACTACCTCTCCGGGAAGTACTTCATCCAGGCCTGGGGAGAGGATTCGGTGACGCTCGCGGCCCTCGTTACGACCGGCGTGCTCCTATATCTGTTCGCCGAAATCCTCAAGGCCGAACGGGATGTGACATTCTTAAAGGAAGAATCGGAGGAGCTCGTTTCGGAAGAAAGGAAGGAAGATGCTAAAATAGAACGCAAGGAGGAGATTTCTCATGAAAGCCAAGCTCATTAAAAATATTTCGGTCTATCTCGCCGTCATCGTCGCCATCGTCCTGTTCGCAACGAACTACAGCTCGAACGTGGCGCGGCATTACGATATCTTCTTCGTCATGTTCTTCTTATTCGTCGGGGCATTCGCCTGCATCTGGACGTTACGGAGAAACGGGGCGTACCGCCTGACGACGTCCCTGCCGCTATTTATCGCCCTTCTTTCCGCTTTGTTCTATCTCTTCACTTCCGCGACGGGAGCGAACATGGAGAACAAGTTCCTCGATATCTCCTCGGTGACGTTCTATTACATCACGCTGGTCCTTTCGGGAATCCTTCTGATCGGTTCAACCGTTTTGGATTTTGTCAAGTTTCCGACGAAGAAGGCGGAGAACTCTTCTCTTGAAGAGAAGCGTCCGTAGCCTAGAGGGGTCAAAAATATTTTATTTCCGGAACGCTTCCCTCTCATCTTTCCGTTTCCGGATATGCTAAACTGAAAGTGCTGAAAGCCGATTCTATATAGACCATAACAGGAGGAAATCATTATGGAATTAAAAGGAAGCAAGACGGAGAAGAATCTGCAGACCGCGTTCGCGGGCGAATCCCAGGCGAGAAACAAGTATACGTTCTTCGCTTCGGTCGCCAAGAAGGAAGGTTTCGTGAAGATCTCGAAGATCTTCGAAGAAACCGCGGCGAACGAGAAGGAACACGCCGAACTCTGGTTCAAGGAACTCGGAGGCATCGGCGACACGGCGGCGAACCTGGAAGCCGCGGCGGAAGGCGAGAACTACGAATGGACCGAGATGTACAAGGAATTCGCGGAAGTCGCCGACGAGGAAGGGTTCAAGGCCCTGGCGTTCAAGTTCCGCGAAGTCGCCAAGATCGAAAAGTCTCACGAGGACCGTTATCGCAAGCTGTTGGACGATCTGAAGACCGACCACATCTTCATCTCGGACGAAGTCTCGATCTGGAGATGCTCCAACTGCGGCTACATCACCGTCGGGAAAGCCGCTCCGAAAGTCTGCCCGGTCTGCGCCCATCCGCAGTCCTATTTCGTCCGCGTCGACGGAACGAAGGGCATGAACGAAATCATCTAGTCCGTCTTCTTATCCGTCATTCCGGTTCCGGGTTTCCCGGAACCTTTTTTTGACTTTGAATAAATCCTCAAAAGTATGAAAAAATTTACATTGCTTTCTTAAAGCACTTTCATTTTCTGAAAACTCGGGTATAGTATTAGTGAGAATGAATCCGCTTACGGAAAGAAAAGCGGAAAAGAAGGAGAATCATTTATGGCAGACAACATGAAAGACCGCGCGACCATCTACGGAGTCGCCAAAAGAGCCGGCGTGTCCTTAGCGACCGTCTCGAGAGTCATCAATGGCAAGGACAACGTCACCGAAAAGACGAAGCAGCAGGTCATGGAGGCTATCAAGGAACTCGGTTACCGTCCGAGCGCATTGGCCCGCGGCCTGGCGACGAACAAGTCGACGAACATCGGCATCGTCCTTCCGGGCGTGAACTACGTCTATCTGTGCAACATGCTCTCGGGCATGACGGACATCGCGAAGATCTACGGATACCAGACGACCCTATTCGTCACCAGAAGAAGCAAGGAAGACGCGCAGAAGCAGATCGAGAAGCTGATTTCCTCCCACGTCGACGGAGCCGTCATCTACGACGACGAACTGGACGAGGACGAGATCCGTTACATCCAGAACTACAACATCCCGCTCGTCGTGATCGGGCACGAGATGTCGGACGAGAAGCTCGCCTCGATTGATTTGGATTACCGTTCGACCCTGCTCGAAATCGCCCAGAAGTATTACGACCGCGAGAAGGACGACACGATCCACTTCCTCGACGTCACGATGGCCGGAAACCTGATGGACGAACTCCGCGATTCCCTCATCGGATTCGCCGAAGGCAAGGGCAAGTCCATCGATCTGATCCACACCGAGGATTCCTATCAGAGGCTCTATTCGGATATGAAGGTCTATTTCGAGACCCCGTCGCACCGCCACGGCCTCTTCATCTGCCCGCGCGACTCGCTCGCGTGCGCGGTCATCAACGCCGCGGTCGAGAACGGCGTGAAGATCCCCGACGAAATCCAGGTCATCTCCGTGGTCGGGACGAAGTATTCCTACATCGTCCGTCCGCAGGTTTCGTCCCTCGAAATCGACCTCTTCGAAGTCGGTTCGATCGCGATGCGTATGCTGACCAAGCTCTTGAGCAACGACCTCGACCAGAAGGTGTTCCATTTCAAGTCCCAGTTCGCGGTCCGCGGCTCGACGAAAAAGTAGGTTTTCCGCTTTCAGTTTCCGCCCTTACGAATTAACATATTAGAAGGAAGGAAGGTGGAAAAAGATGTCTTTCGTATTGTTTGACGGCCAGCCGCTGTATCTGCAGAACTGGTTTATCGTCCTCATGATCGTCCTCGGTTCGATTCTCGTGGCGGCGCTTTTGGTGCTGCTCGTCATTTTCGCGGCGCATCAGGCCGTGAAACGGAAGGTGAACGACCTCACGAACCAGTATTCGACCATCCATTCCTCCTTCGACAACGACTGTCGCACGATGCTGAAACGCGTCGAGAACATCTCCCATTACAACGCCACCTACGTCCAGATTTTCGATTCGGACAACGCCCGTTTCAACGAGATCATGGAAGAGAACGACGCCCCCTGCGCGAAGACGCTCGAGGAATTGAAGGAATCCCTCGGACGCAAGGAATATAAGAAAGTCGCCGAGAAAGCCGAAAAGCTCCGTCCGAAGATGGACGAATACCAGGCGAAGGCCGGGGATTTGACGACCGAATTACGGAACCTGCTCCGTCCGGAAGACGAGTGCAACGACCTCATCGTCGCCCTGCGCGAGAAATTCCGTTCGTTAAAGGAAAAACACGACGACCACGCGACCGAGCTCATGACTCTCGACCCGTCGTTCAAACAGCTCTTTGACTACATCGTCGGGCAGTTCACCGAGATCGACTCGGCCCTGAACGCGGCGGATTACGACCGCGTGAAGAAAATCATCCCGGGCGCCGAGTCCCTGATCAAGGCGACCGACGCGGTCATCGGGAAGATTCCATACCTCAACACCCTCTGCGACAAGGTCCTGCCGAACCGCATCCAGGAACTGAAGGACGCCAAGGCGAAGATGGAGGCGGACAACTATCCGCTGCACGATCTGAACCTCAACAGCGCCATCGCCGAAATGGAAGAGCAGCTGAAGGCCTGCAAGTCCCGCCTCGAGAACCTCTCGATCAAAGGCGTGCAGGAGACCTGCGATTCGATCACGAGCCGCATCAACCGTTTCTTCGAGGCCTTTGAAAAGGAGAAGACCAGCAAGGAGGAGTTCGATTCGAAACAGAGCGAGATTGATAAGGAGGCCTACGCCTGCGAGGAGGAATTCTCCAAGATCCGCGCGAAACTCCCCGAATACATGGCGACGTACAAAATCGACAAGAGCTACCTCGACCAGCTGAGCAAGGTTAAGGACCTCATCGACGACATGAGCAAGGACAAGCGCCAGCTCGATTACTTCATCAATTCTTCGACGAAGCTCGCCTATTCGGCACTGGTCGAACAGATGGAGGCGCTCGAGAGCAAGGTCGCGTCGATCAAGAAGGCGTTCTACGATTTCTGGAACTACCTGAACAATTTAAGGAACGACGCGGAACGCGCGTACGCGTTCGTCCGTTCGTCCTACGTCGTTTTGAGGAAAAAGGAAGCCGATTTGCGCGAAGCCGGAGTGATTTCGCTGCAGACGGTCGAAACCGCGAAGATTCAGAAGGCCTACGGGATGATTAAGGACATCGACACGCTCGTACGGACAGCTCCGATCAACGTCCCTTCGGTCAACTACAAGTGGAAGGAAGCGGATGACTACATCCTCGCCCTCAGCGAGGAAATTCGCTCCAACATCGAGGCGATGCACCGGGCGGAGAACTTCATCGTCTACGACAACAAGTTCCGCCGCGACAGCGAACAGATTCAGAGCGAGCTCGCGATTGTCGAGAATTCGTTTTACGAGGCGGATTTCGACCGTGCGTCGAACGTCGCTTCGAAGATCTATCAGGACGCGGTCGCGAATCAGGGCGGACAGCAGTAACATCCGTCTGATTTCCGTCTTACCAGGAGATTTCAATTTTCATCCATGATTTATTTTGACAATGCCGCGACGAGCTTCCCGTATCCGGAAGCCCTCGATACCTACGTGAAGGCGGTGAAGGAATATCCGGGGAACCCGGCTTCCGAAAACGGGCTGGGCTTAAAAGCCGACCAGATTCTCGAAAAGGCGAGGAATCAGATTTCGCGCACGCTCGGATTGAAGGACGCGTTCGACCTCGTCTTCACGAGCGGGGCGACCGAATCGAATAACGACGCGATTTTGGGTTACGCCTACCGCCACCGCAAGGAAGGAAACCGCCTCGTCACGACGTCGGTCGAGCATCCTTCCGTCCTGAACGTCTTTAAAAAGCTGGAGAAGGAAGGATTCGACGTGGTCTATATTTCCGTGGACCGCGAAGGGAAGATTTCCCTCGACGAACTGAAGGAAGCCGTGAACGACAAAACGACGCTCGTCTCGGTGATGGGAGTCAATAACGAGGTCGGGACGGTCTATCCGTTAAAGGAGATTTCCGAAATCGTCCATGCGCATAAGAAGGCGAAACTCATGTCGGATCTGACCCAGGCAATCGGGAAGGAAGAAGTCGATTATTCCTCTCTCGACCTGTTCACGATGAGCGGACATAAGGTCGGAGGGCTGAAGTCCTCCGGGTTACTGGGCGTCCGGAAAGGCGTCCTGCTTGATCCTCTGATGATCGGCGGAGGGCAGGAATACGGCGAGCGTCCGGGGACGGTGAACGTCCCGCTGGCGTGCTCGCTGGCGACGGCCTTGCGGATCCATCTCTCGAGCTTCCGTCAAAGACGGGAAAACGCGGAGAAGATCAACGCGTATTTACGGAAGGAGATCGCGAAGAGGGACGACGTCGTGATTGTTTCGGACGAAACGTGCACGCCGTTCATCCTGAACTTCGCTCTGAAGAAGACGAAGGCGTCGGTTTTAGAAGAAGCCCTTTCGAACAAGGGCATCTACGTCTCGACGCGTTCGGCCTGCTCGTCCCACGCCAAGGGAGGTTCGACCGTATTAGAGGCGATGGGATACGAGGAACGCCTCGCGGCGAATGCCATCCGTCTCTCGTTCAGCGGATACGAGACAATCGAAGACTGCGAAGTCTTCGTAAAGGAACTGAACGCGGATCTCGACAGGCTGCGGCAGCTGGATTAAGGAAGGAAACACGGAGACTATGGAACAGGAAATGAATTCGGGCCTCGACCTCATCATGGTCCGTTTCGGCGAACTGGGGACGAAAGGAAAGAACGAGAAGGACTTCATCCGCGCTTTGGGCAGGAACATCAAGGAAGTCCTGAAGGACTTCAAAACGCTGAAGTACCAAATCGCCCACGACCACATCTACATCTATCTCAACCAAGAGAATTTCGACGACATCGTGCCGTATCTGACGAGGGTGCCGGGACTTTCGTCCTTTTCGCACTGCATCGCTCTTCCGCGCGACATCGAAGCCGTGAAGAAAAAGGCCCTCGAAATCGTCAATAAAGTCCGTCCGAAAACCTTCAAGGTCATCACCAAGAGGGCGGATAAGCTTTTCTACATGAATTCGGACACGGTGAACCGCGAGGTCGCCAAGTACATCTTCGAGAATTACAAGGGCGAGCTGAAAGTCGACGTGCACGAACCGGAACTGCCGTTGCACATCGCCATCCGTCAGGACGTCATTTACGTCTACGACGCGAAAATCGAAGGCTGCGGAGGGTATCCGGTCGGCATCGCCGGCAAGGGCCTGATGCTCCTTTCGGGCGGAATCGATTCGCCGGTCGCGTCCTATCTGATGATGAAGCGCGGGGTCAAACTGGAGTTCATCCATTTCGCCGCTCCGCCGTACACGTCCGAGAAAGTCATCGTGAAGCTGCACGACATCCTGCGCAAGCTCAACATCTATCAGCCGGATTTCAAGCTGTACATCGTCCCGTTCACGGACATCCAGAAGAAAATCTACGAAGTTGCCGGGACGTCCTACGCGATCACGATCATGCGGCGCATGTTCATCAAGATCGCCTCGAAAGTCGCCAAAGGCCACAACGACCTCGTGCTCTGCAACGGGGAATCCATCGGCCAGGTCGCTTCGCAGACGCTGAAGTCGATGAACGCGATCGAGCACGACAACGCCTATCTCCCGATTATCCGTCCGCTGGCGACGTACGATAAGACGGAGATCATCGCGCTCGCCAAGAAGCTCGACACCTACGATATCTCGATCCGTCCGTACGAGGACTGCTGCACCATCTTCGCACCGAAGGATCCGACGACCGCGCCGCATTACGACAAGATCGAGGAAATCGAGTCCAAGTTCGATTTCAATCCTCTGATCGACGAGGCGATTGCGAATATCCGCGTCATGCACGTCTCCAAGGACGAGGACGAGAAGGACGAGTTTTAAACCATGGTCGTCTCCAAGGACGGATTTGTTCTCACCACGCTGGCATACCTCGTGAAGGGCGGGTCCGTCCTTTTCTTATACCGCGATAAAAAGAAGGACGACGAGAACGAAGGGAAGTACATCGGCGTGGGAGGACACGTCGAGGAAGGGGAATCCTACGTCGCGTGCATGAAGCGCGAAGTGAAGGAAGAGACCGGTTATTCCGTCCGTCGTTACATTTATAAGGGAAAAATCGATTTTTTGAACGAAGATCAAGGAATCCAGAAGGAACGGATGTATCTGTTCCTCGTCGGTTCGTTTGAAGGAAAAGAGGAAATCTGTTCAGAAGGGGACCTGAGCTGGATTCCTGAAGAACAGATTCCTACTCTCCCTTTATGGGAAGGAGACAGGGCGTTTTTACCGTATCTTTTTAAAGATTCGGGAACTTTCTCTATGAAGCTCTATTACGAAAAAGGCCGCTTCGTACGAGCCGAAGGGCCTGTGTTTAAGAAGACACGCTGATTAATTGTAGAGGGAAGCGACGTCCGGCCAGACGCGCATAGGTGACGGCGATGCCTGGGTCGAATCGTACTTTCCGGCCGCATCCCGGTAGGTCGTCGAGTTGAACCAGTCGGAGTTCTTCAGCTTTTTCGCCGAGGCGGAGAAGCGGATGTCAAAGCTGTCCGCGGTCGATGTCACGGTGATGTCCCCGTTCATCGAAACGAACGTGCTCTTATTTGAGATATCCGTATCCATCGTCGGGACGAAGATGTTCGAGGTATACTTCGCCATGCGGTCCACGAAGGTCTGGGTCGGGAACTGGTTATCGATGTCGGAGGTGTATTCGCTCGAACCGGCGCAGCACATGACCGGGACGACCGCCGGGGTAATCTGGGCGAGGAGCTTCTCGTTGCACGCGTTCACCGAGCCGTGGTGCCCGGCTTTGAAGAGGATGCAGTGCGGCATCGCCTGTCCGCCGTGCTTTTCCGGATACGTCTCGACGAGGGATTCCTGCCCGTCGTCCTCGAGGTCGCCGGTGAAGAGGAAGCGGTTCTCTCCCTGGTTGATCATGAGGGAGACCGAGTACAGGTTCTCGTTATCACCCGAATAGTATTCGCTGTAGGATTTCCATTTCGATTCCGTCGGCGATTTGATATACGCGCTGCGCCCCGTCGGTTTCGTTATAGCATTCCGCGGCGGTGTAATATTTCGCCCCTAAGTCGATCTGATGCTGCCTTCCGGCGACGTAGGCTTTATAGACGTCGGTCTTCTTGACACTCTTACTCGAATCTTCGTATTTGGTCTGTTTTCCGAAATCGATGATGGTCCTGACCGTATAATCCGCGAAAATTCCGTACTTTTTCGTTCCGGTCGAGTAGAACGCCGCGATGTGGTCCTGATGGGCGTGGGTCGCGACGACGTATTCGAGCGCTTTATCCGTGCAGTATTTGTCGATGGTCTTTTCAATCCGCTCATACGATCCGAGGCGGGAACCCGCGTCGATCAGAATGTCCGTGTCCCCCGCCTTGATGAAGACCGAATCCCCGGCGTAGGCGTTCCCTAGTTCGGGGAAGACGATCGTCAGATCCGCGCTCCCTTTTGTCTCGCTCCAGCCCAGGGACTCGGCGTGCTTCTTGCCGTGAACCCAGTCTTTGGACGCGGCATGGTCCTCTTCCGCTTCGGAAGTGGAAACGGAAGAAACCGAACTCTCCGAGGAGTCCGACGAAGAGGAAAGAATTTCCGAGGAATTCAAACTCGTCTCTTCAGACGACGGATTCTCGGAAGAACCCTCGAACATCTCTGGATGGTTCGAGTAGTACCAGTACGTCAGTCCGAGCAGGACGATGACGACGACTAAAAGGATGAAGAAGGCGAAGAGCAGCTTCTTGGATTTCTTCGGCCTTCTCGGGGAAGAAGGCCTTTTATAAGGCGAACCTCCCGATTTAGAAGTTCCGCTTTTTTTCGACTTGGACGCCGCGGAGCTTTTCGCTGACATAGACGTCTTTTTCGATCCGCCCGTCTTTTTCGGGCTCTTGGAAGGATTGGAATTTTTCGCCATGTCTCTTCCTCCTTTTTTACGAGAACATTATAGGCGAAGAGGAAAAAGAAATAACGGGAAAACAGAGCGGATTTTAACGGGGGAATCGAGAATGCGGTTTCTTTTATCGGAGACGAAAAAACCGCCCCTTGCGGGACAGCTTGTTGACCTAAGACCGGCTTACTTCGCCAGAGCCTTGTTGGAAGTTTCCACCAAGGAAGCGAAGGCCTTCGGATCGGCGATGGCGAGTTCCGAAAGCATCTTGCGGTTTACGTTGACGTTGGCCTTCTTTAAGCCGTTCATGAACTTCGAATACGAAGTTCCGTTCAGCTTGCAGGCGGCGCTGATTCTCGTGATCCAGAGCTTTCTGAAATCTCTCTTGCGGAGTCTTCTGCCTCTATAGGCATACGCGAGAGCTCTGATGCGAGCTTCGTTCATCGTCTTGTAAAGACGGTGATGAGAACCGAAATAACCGCTGGTGAACTTTAAGAGCTTAGCTCTCTTCGCGTGTCTGGAATTTCCACCCTTTACTCTCATAATCTATCTCCTTCCTGAATTAACGAGCGATGAGTCTCTTTAATCTTCTGCGATCGGCTCTGGAGAGTTCTCCGGCCTTTCTCAGATGCATCTTTCTCTTGTGTTCCTTCGACAGAGCAAGGTGCGAAGTGTTGGTGTTGCCGTTCTTCATGATCTTGCCGGAACCGGTGACGTGGAATCTTTTCGCGACCGCGCGTCTGGTCTTCATTTTCTGCTTAGCCATTTTCAATTCCTCCTATTTCTTGTTGGGCTTCATGTAACAGAAGTATAGTCTTCCTTCTTTGCTCGGAGCTTTATCGACCGTCCCGTAGTCCTTGAGCAGATCGATCAGCTTGTTCAAAGCGATCGCTGCGACGTCCTCCCTCGAGATTAAACGTCCCTTCAGGTAAACCGTCAGCTTCAGTCTCCAGCCTTTTTCGAGCAGTTTCTGAGCCTGGTTCGCTTTGGTTTCAAGGTCGTGGTCACCGGTGAGCGCGGTAATCTTGATTTCCTTGATTTCGTCCGGCCTCTGCTGGTGCGACTTCGCCTCCTTTTCGGCCTTCTGTTTCTCGTAACGGAACTTGGAATAGTTCATGATACGGCACACAGGCGGCTTTCCGGTCGGGGCGATGCAGTAAAGGTCCAGATTGTGTTCGTTCGCGATGGCTAAGGCCTGACGGGACGACATGACGCCGACTCTCTTGCCTTCTTCGTCGATGAGCAGAACCTGGGAAAAGTGAATGTTTTCGTTGACAAGCTCTTTGTTCTTTTTGGGAAGCGGAAGCCTCTTAACTGGGTAGTTGATAATCAGTCCCTCCTTTAGAATGGATAGTAATAAAAGCGGACGCTCGTTCGGGTGTCCGCTTGGAATGCATGAGGATGGATTGCAGCAACTTCAATCTCTCCTGGGCTATTTGCCTAACCGAACGTGATCGGTTCAGGCGGGAGCGGACGGCTCGGACTTTCCCGGATTTATTTACCTGTAATACATTACTCGTTTTCCTCCTCCGTGTCAAACGGAATCGGAAAGAAAATGCGAA
>CAYUFI010000010.1:0-39587 GCA_964444175.1 uncultured Clostridiaceae bacterium
GGAGCGTTTCAGTTTGAGGAGGGAGAAATTATAGTCCGAACTGTCTGCGACAAGGACGAAGCGGAGCGTACCGGCCTGACTCGGCTTGACCCAGACGCATCGGGCGGGGATTTTAATCGAATCGTAAGAAGTATTGCCGATGACCGCGTTCTTAATCACGATCATACGGTCCGATTTACCATCGTAAACTTCCAATCCGTTCTGCAAACGAATCATTTTGGCAAGATTGTTCGAATACGTTCGGCCCTTGGTCTGTTTATACAGATTGTCGTCCTTCGAAATATCCACCGAATAGATATAAGTCCCTTCTATCGTTCCTGCGGAATTGAAAATGGTGTAGTAGGAAGACGTGGTTTTCGTTACGTCGACATCGTAGGTCTTAACCGATGAGCCGGCATAATACCCGATATTGCCTTTTGCGGCGAGCTGGCCTACGTAAGTAACGGAATCTTTGTTCGGCTGGTCTACGTAAGTAACGGAACCGTCCTTTATTTCAAAGGAATCGCTGTGTTGGTCTCCAGTGCCTTTAAAAGGAAGGTACTGGAATTTATTTACGTTTCCTACGTAGTCTTTGCCGGTGTTTTTCAAAACGGAATTCGTACGGGTATATAAATCCTGGACATCGAGGGAAGCTCCGTACCCGGCGTCCCCCGGCTTATCCGTCCATTTGTATTTGCTTTCGTCGTAATCCCCGATCAGGACGTAATGCGAGATGGTACTGAAATTATTGATATTCGTCGTCCCGCTTGCGTACGTCAGTTTCCCGTAGTGCACGCCGGCGTTCGTCAAGTTCCCGCCGACGTATCCGGCGATGAGCCCTGTCAGGACGTTCGTTCCGGTCGAAGCGATTTCGACATTGTCGAGATAGAAGTTCTCCACGACGTTCGGGTTCTCGGTCGAAGTAGACGACGAGGAAGATGAATCGAGCGGGTTTCTCCCGATGCAGCCAAAAAAGCCGAGAATCTGGGGCGAAGTATAGGAAGAGACGTTGACCGGGTGGCGGGGAGGGAGCGTATCGACAATCTTCGCGTTCTTGACCACATAGTTATTGCCGTCGAAATGCCCTTTGAACGGATGGCTTTCCGTCCCGATTGGCGGAATTTCGAGCCCTTCCATATCGACATCTTTCGCCAGTTCGAAATAGTAGGTCTTATCGTCGAAATGCCCGAGGTCCTGCAGCCAGGCCAGGTTGTACAGATGGCGCTTGTTCGAAATGCCGTAAGGCTTGGCTTCGCTTCCGTCCCCGTAGGCGAAATGGTCCGGATAAGCGAATCCGTCCGCCTTGCTCTGGACGATCTTTTCCTGGATGAACCAGGAAAGGGAAAGGACGTACGAGACAAGACTCGCCCCGGAAAGGAGGATCATCCCGAACGACAGGAGTCTGTACAGTTTCTTCTTTTTCATACGCTGAATTTCCAATCGTTCGAAAACGAGATCACATCCGCGGTCAAGGCGCTGTTATTCAGGTTGATGGTGAACAGGTCGTCCATCAGTTCCGAATCGTATCCAATGATGACGGCGATGTACTGGTCCTGATACGAAGAAGGATCCGCCCCGGAAAATAAGGACAGGGAAGTCTTGTAACCGTCCGCTGCCAAAAATCCTGTTGTCGAATCGAGCGTCACAAAATGCTGCAGCGTCGTATCGTCGGAGGAATACTCGAAGGTGTAAGTCGTTGCGGAAAGGCCCGTGACCGTCTTGTAATAAATAATGTTGCTCAGCGGGTTACCCGTGTTCTGAAGCAGATTCGAGGGCATGTCGTTTGGTCCGTAAAAAGGCTCGAAGTCTCCGCAGTCGAATTGAAAGCGGAGATACTGAAACCCATGCCGAACGAAGCGTTGCTCCGGATATGGAAAAGGTAGAGGAGCGTCTGCGGAACGGCCAGAGAATCGTACGTCCCCATATCGTAAACATTCCTCCCGTCTGTTTCGGTCGTATCTCCAGAGAAGACGTACGAGCGGGAAGTTTCGTCGTACGTGTAGGTCCCGACCGCGGTGGAATTGTACTGATACGGGCTGGCGGTCGTAATGGAATCCAACGGTTTATGGATGGTGATTGTGTCGAACGCCGGGGAGGAATCCACGGCGATGAAACCACCCGTGTCCAAAGTCGCGGCGCGCGCGGCGCTGTACCAGGCGTACATCGCGATGAACGAAGTCAAAACCGTTGAGAGGATTACTCCTCCCAGCCATAAGGTACGGATTCTGAAGAGTTTGCTGTGTTTCGGCATGTATGTTTGGAGAACGGGTTTTCCGCCTAAGCGAAAAAGGAAGAAAATAATCGCTTTCTCAGCCCTTTATTATAAAGATAATTAGGAAGTTAAGAAAGGACTTATATTTCGATTGGGGAAGAACACGGAAGAGCCGAAGCCGGGCGTCACGCGGGGGTTGGAAACCGGGGCGGTCTTCATGCTAAACTGAAGGTACGGAAAAGAAATAAGGAGATGACCGTATGAACCTCTTTTACAAAGTAATCTGCCGCGCATACCAGCAGAGTTTGAACCTGGTTTCGCACTTTTTGAACTTCCGAAGGCCGGAAACGCTCGAAGGTAAAGGCTCGCTTTCGAAGGTTCCGTCCCTTCTGAAGAAACGGAAACTCGTCCATCCCCTGATCGTCACCGACGGCGGGATTCTTGCTCTCGGTCTGACCGCTCCGCTCGAAGGAGCCCTGAAGAAAGAAAAGATTCCGTACGGGCTTTTCGGAAAGGTCGTCCCAAACCCGACGTTCGCAGTCGTCTACCAAGCAAGGGATCTATTCTTAAAGGAAAAATGCGATTCGCTGATCGCTTTCGGAGGCGGATCGGCGATGGATACGGCAAAAGCGGTGGCGGCTCTAATCAGCAATCCGAAGAAAGAACTCAATCAGTTCCGCGGGGAACTGAAAGTCCGTAGAAGGAAGATCCCTCTTCTGGCCGTGCCGACGACCGCAGGCACCGGTTCGGAAGCGACAATCGCGGCGGTGCTCGTCAACGAAAAGACGAAAGACAAATTCTCGGTCAACGATCCGGTCTTGATTCCGGACGCGGCGATTTTGGATCCGGATCTGCTCGCCGGACTCCCGAATAAGCTCATCGCATCGACGGGAATGGACGCATTGACCCACGCGGTCGAGGCCTACATCGGGCACGAGAACACGAAGGGAACGAAAGAAGCGGCCAGAGAAGCGATCCGCCTGATTTACGCTCACCTCTATCTGTTCTACGCGGATAAGAACATCTTGGAGCACCGGGAAGCCATGCAGAAGGCGAGCTATCTCGCCGGTGTGGCTTTTACACGGGCCTACGTCGGATACGTGCACGCCCTCGCCCACGCCCTGGGCGGAAAATACGGCGTCCCACACGGCTACGCCAACGCGGTTCTGCTTCCGCACGTTTTGAAAGCGTACGGGAAGAAGGCGGAGAAGAAGCTCGCGGAGCTTTCAGATCTATTAAATTTGACGCCGGGTTCCGCTTCCAGAAACGAAAAGAGTCGAAAATTCATCTCGTGGATCGAAGATATGAAAGACAGGATGTCGATTCCGGAAAAGTTCCCGAAAGGGACCGTGGCAAAAGAAGACCTCGGGGCGCTGGCCTTGCACGCGGCCAAAGAAGGGAACCCTCTCTATCCGGTTCCCAAAGAGATGGACCAGAAGGAATTACAGACCGTTCTGGAGAGCTCCTGCGAATTTTGAAAGTATTCCGCTATAATCTTGCATTTTTGTTTTATTAAAAATAATTTTCTGCTTCTATTTCCCTAAATTTAGTTCATCGGGTTAAGAAAGCGGAGCTTTCTTCGCACACATTTTAGTTTATGTATTAACAATCGTTAAATTATACGCTAGAATGTAAACGCTGAGAAATTGGAAGTCGGTTAGGAAAGGGTCAGCAACAATATGGCAGACAAGAATATCCGTATCTGTATCATCGGCGGCGGTCCGGCCGGAACTTCGGCGGCGATGTACCTCGAGAAAAACGGCTACACCAACTACACGATCTACGAAAAGTCGGGACGTGTCGGCGGCAAGGCGTTCTCTCCGCTCATGAAGGTCAAGAACAAAGACGGCAAGTGGGAAGACCGCACGATCGAAATGGGGGCGGTCATGGGCTGCGACACGTATTTCGCGGTTCACGAATGCGAAGAGTTCGGCGGCACGACGCACGCGGACGGACCGGCCATGGGCAGAAGCTTCCGCAACGTCGACGGGACTCCTCTCAAGTCTTCTAAGCTCGCCCTGCTCAAGAAATTCATGAAGATGAAGAAGCTGAATAGGCTTCTGGCGAAGAAATACAAGGGCTACGATGTCAACGGCCACCGCGGAGTGGCAGAGGGCCGTTACGGAGGACCGTGCCCGTCTCCGGAAATGAAGCTGGCGCACATCGAAGGCGTCAACGAGAACCTGAAGGATCTCGCGCTTCCGTTCACCGAATTCCTGAAGAAGAACCACTGCGAGGACGCGATGATGGTCTGGAAAGGACCGTTCACCTCGTTCGGTTACGGCTATTTCGACGAGATTCCGGCGGCGTACGTCGTCAAGTATCTCGACGCGTTCACGGTCCAGCAGTTCCTCTCGACCGGCAAGCTCTGGACCTGGAAGAACGGCACCCAGTCCATCTGGGAAGGCGTCAACAGCCATCTGAAGCATCCGGCGGTCCTCAATTCGGAAGTGAAGAAAGTCGAACGCAGAGACGGAAAGATTTACGTCACGGTCAACGACAAAGAACCGGAAGAATTCGATAAGCTCATCATCTGCACGCCGCTTGAAATGTTCTCGCAGTACGGCGACGCGACAGAGGAAGAGAAAGCACTCTTCTCGAAGATCGTCCACAAGGAGTACTTCACCATGGCGGTCCGTCCGCCGGAAGACAGGGCTCCGAACATCTCGTACTACTTCTTCCAGAACATGACTCCGGAAACCATGGGTCACCTGATGGTCTTCTACCACAGATGGCCGGACGCGGGCGCGCAGCCGCTCGTCACCTTCACGCTCCGCAACCACGAGGGTATGCAGGATGTCCCGTTCGAAGTCGCCAAGGAAACAACTTTGAAGGATATGGGCATCGCCGGGCTCCCGGTCGAGAAGACCGAACGCATCGACGACTGGTATTACTTCCCGCACGTCTCCTGCAAGGATTACGCCGACGGCTGGTACGACAAGGTCGAGGCGCTGCAGGGCGAAAAGAACACCTACTTCGCCGGCGAGGTCATGGCCTTCGGCGACATGGAGGAGACCGTCGAGTATTCCCGCGATCTCGTCCGCCGTTTCTTCGCGGCCTAGTTTACACTCCGATCCGTCAACCGGCTCCTCCGGGAGCCGGTTTTATCGTATTTACAGAGAAGCGGAAATTCATCCGTTTCTTAAAAGGATTGCATTTCTTTTTTTCCGTTTTCGAACGGTTCCATGGGTTTTGTTTTCTATCTCGTTTTTTCGCCGAAACAGCGCAAGTTTTTATATTCTTTGAGAATAGTTTTATAGTAGAATATCTCTGTTCTGTATCAACACGAGCTGAGAAACAGTTCGAAAAAGGAGCTTACACATTTATGCCGGAACAATTCCAGACCGTCCACTCCCAATGGGAGAACGATCCCAATCCCGATAAGGAAATCCTGAAGCTGGCCAAGAAGATCACGCAGGTCATCGCCCACAAGGTCAAGGGCGTCACGTCCGCCGACCCAGAGTACTGGGGCCTGAAGGAAGTCGTCACGCACGACATGGCCGTCGTCGCCAACAAGATGAAGCTGCGCAAGTTCTACACGTTCGAAGAGATTCGGAAGATGAATCCGGATACCGAACCGGTCGCTTTGCAGAAGCTGCTCGACGACATGTCCGTCGTCGGCATCCTCGAATACGACTACAGTGACAACTACGCCCACGACCATCCGTTAAAGGACAAGCCGCGCATCAAGAGATGGCGCGTCTCGCTCTTCGTTCCGGGCAGCGCCGAACTTTTCAACTCGTCCAAGGACCGTGTCGACAAGAACCCGGCAGTCGCCTCGTTCTTCGAAAGAATGACGTTCCTCCCGCTCGCGGGAGCGACCCAGATGCTGCCGGAAGGTGGCGCCGGCGTCGGCATGCACGTCATCCCGGTCGAACAGGCACTTTCGTTCCGCAACGAATCGGTCGATCTGGAACGCATCTCCTACTGGCTGCAGAAATACGAGGGACATCTGTCCGCCGGTATCTGCTCCTGCCGTTATTCCCGCGCCAAGCTCGGCGAAGGCTGCGGCGACGATCCGGACGACTGGTGCATCCAGGTCGGCGACATGGCCGACTATTCTGTCGAGACCGGACGCGCGCATTACATCACCAAGGAACGCGCTTTGGAGATCTTAAAGAAAGCCGAGGACAACGGCTTCGTCCACCAGATCACCAACATCGACGGTTCCGAACACATTTTCGATATCTGCAACTGCGACGTGAAGATCTGCAACGCCCTGCGCACGTCCATGCTGTTCAACACTCCGAACCTCTCCCGTTCCGCCTACACGGCCAAGGTCGACCCGAAGAACTGCGTCGCCTGCGGCCTCTGCGTCGAATCCTGCCCGGCGGGCGCCGTCAAGCTCGGCGAGAAGCTTTGCCATAAGGACGGCAAACCGTTCACGTATCCGCAGGCTCCGCTTCCGGATAACTTAGCCTGGGGCAAATACGCCTGGGACGAAAATTACCGCGACACGGCGAGAATGACCGACACCTACGAGACCGGCACGGCTCCGTGCAAGGCAGCCTGCCCTGCCCACGTCCCGGTCCAGGCCTATCTGAAGAAGGCCCACGAAGGGAAATACGACGAGGCGCTCGAACTCATCAAGAAGATGAATCCGTTCCCGTCTGTCTGCGGCCGCATCTGCAACAAGAGATGCGAGGAAGCCTGCACGAGAGGAACCGTGGACCGCGCCGTCTCCATCGATGCGGTCAAGAAGTTCCTGGCCGACCGCGACCTGAAGCAGGAGACCAGATACGTTCCGAAGAAGGTCGTCCCGTCCATGTACGGGCACTTCGACCAGAAGATCGCCATCGTCGGCGCCGGCCCGGCCGGACTTTCCTGCGCGTACTACCTCGCGCTGATGGGCTACCGTCCGACGGTTTTCGAAAAGCACCAGAAGCCGGGCGGCATGCTCCAGTACGGCATCCCGACCTACAAACTTGAAAAAGACGTCGTCCAGGCCGAAATTGACATCATCAGGGAACTCGGCGTCGACATCAAGTGCGGCGTCGAAGTCGGCAAGGATGTCACGATCGACGAACTGAAGAAACAAGGCTACAAGGCCTTCTACATCGCCATCGGCTGCCAGGGCGGAAGACGCCCGGGCGTCGCTAACGACACCGCCGACGAAACGGTCGTCGCGGTCGATTATCTCGAACACGCGATCGATCACGAGGACGAGAAGTTCGAAGGGGACGTCGTGGTCGTCGGAGGCGGAAACGTCGCCGTCGACTGCGCCCGCACCGCGAAGAGACTCGGCGCGAAGTCCGTCACGATGGTCTGCTTGGAATCGAGAGACACCATGCCGGCCTCCAAGGACGAAATCGAGGAGACCCTCGAAGAAGGCATCGTTTTGAACCCGTCCTGGGGTCCTAAGGAAGTCAAGGTCGACGAAAAGGGACACGTCACCGAGATCGTCATGAAGAAGTGCCTGCGCACGATTGATCCGGAGACGAAGCGCTTCTCGCCGTTATACGACGAAAAAACCACAATCACCCTGAAGGCGGACAAGATTGTCTTCGCCATCGGGCAGGCGATCGTCTGGGGCGACATGCTCAAGGGAACCAAGGTCAACTTCTGGCACGGGAACTATCCGATCGCGGACAAGCTCACCTATCAGACCGCCGATCCGGACATCTTCGTCGGAGGAGACGTCTTCACCGGTCCGAAGTTCGTGATCGACGCAATCGCGGCCGGGCATTACGTCGCCGACGCCTTGCACCGCCACGTGCAGTGGAACGCCGATCCGAGAATCGCGTACAACCGCCATTCGTTCACTCCGCTCAACAAGGAAGACATCAAGCTTCCGGCCTACGACACCTGCGGACGCCAGGAAGCCGGAATGGATCCGTCGATTGACGCGAAGAAGTCGTTCCGCGACGCGCACCTGACCCTCACCGAGGAACAGGTCAAGAAGGAGACCGGGCGCTGTCTCTCCTGCGGTGTCTCGATCGTCGATCCGCACAAGTGCATCGGCTGCGGCATCTGCACGACCCGCTGCAAGTTCGACGCAATCCACCTCTTCCGCGACCATCCGAAGGCGACGACGATGAAGACCGCCGAACAGATGGTTCCGTCGATGGTCCCGTATGTTCTGAAGCGTTCGTTCAAGATCATCGCGCACTCCGGTTCGAAGGAAGCGCGCATGATGCGCCAGAAGAAGCGCGCCTATAAGAAGTCCGTCAAGGCGAGCGGGAAGAAACTGAAGTACACCGGCAATTCCGTCCCGACCGAAGCGAACAATGCATGAGCTCGGCCTCGTCTTCTCGATGATCGACGAAGTCGAAAAGGTTGCCGAGGAGAATAAAGTCAAACGGGTCGCCTCGATCACGCTGGAAGTCGGCGAAGTCTCGACGATCGTCCCTTCCTACTTCGAAGACTGCTTCAAATGGGCGAAGCTCAAGACGAAATACCTGACCGACTGCAAGCTGAACATCGTGGTCGTCCAGGCGACGTCGTACTGCAAATCCTGCAAGAAGACGTATCCGACCACCGCGACCGGAAAGAAATGTCCGTACTGCGGGTCGGAAGACACCTACCTCGTCTCCGGGCAGCAGTGCGAGATTCAGTCGATCGAAGTCGAATGACGTGATCAATCCCTGTTTTGTTTCCACAAGGGCAGGACAGGGATTTTTTTCTTGAATATCTTCAGGTAATTTTCAATTTGTCTTATACGATAAGGCAGAAATGTACCCCCATTTCCCAAGGTGCATTCTGTATAATGAAAGCGCAAAGGAGACCATCCTTATGAAAAAGAAAAACATCCTCTTCCCTCTGGCCTGCGTGGCGGCCGTATCGACCTTGTCCGCCTGCTCGTTCAGCTTCGTCGACGTCTATACGAGCCGGTACTCCGTCGACAACCATCCGACGGACAGCCTCGTCCTGTCGACCATGGACGATAAGATTTCCGAAGCGAAGACCACCCTGCACACGAATTCCAATTTCAGCATCCCCAGCGCGGCCGTACATGTCTGCGGACGTCCCGTACGTCTCCGTCCATGAATTCCTGGATATTTTTTACGACTCCCTCGTTTTCGTCGGGGACGCGGCGACCCATAACGGCGCTTCCGCGAAGTTCGACGTCGAGAACAACACGGTCTGGTTCTCGGATTACGACAATTTCACCAAGCTCTACGAGAACGGACTCAAAGTCCCGATGGACCTCGCTTCGATGGAAAGCGACTCCAGCTGGGCGATGGGAATCAAGAACCCGACGAGCACCTACACCTCCGGAGGAGAAATCACTTTCGACCTTTCAAAGTACGACGCCGACATCCTCGAATCCGGCGGAGAAGTCCTGCTTCCGTTCGCCTACGTGAACGAGCTCTTCTTCGTCCCGAGCGGGCTTTCGTTCGCCTTCAACGGGACGGAGTTCTACGAGACGGACGACTCGACGGCGTTCTATAACACCGACAAAGAAGGGAACTTCGTTTCGTACACCGATGATTACGGAAAGGCGGCGTATAAGAACGCTTCGACAGCGAGATCGTCCTCCTACGCCTCGTATTTCTATTATTCGACCTGTTTCCATTTCGATTACCTGTTCGGGAAAGCCGCCGATTTCGGATACACCTCGGCCGACGCCCTCTTCACTTCTTCCGGATTTAAATCCGCCATGCTCTCGACGAATCCCGCCGAGGCGGATAACGCTTTTGCGGAATTCCTCGGTTCGTATTACGACGACGGGGGCCATACCGGATTCACCCTTCCGGGTTTCGGGACGAAACTCACGTCTTCTTCCGTGACGAACGGACAGAAGTACTGGGCCAAAGGCATTCAGGAAAGCTCGGAGCAGCGCTATATGACGAGCTACAAATCCTATGAGCGTCTCGAAGCGGCGCGCAACGCCTCCTCCTGCACGACCGAAGGCTATTCGATCAGTTCCAAGACCGGAATCATCCGCTTCGACGAGTTCTATGACGACGGCGTCCATGCCTCGACGAAGGACGGCGACACCTACGCCCTCTTCAAGAAAGCCTTCCTCGCCTTCGCGGCCGACAGCTCGGTCAAGAACGTCGTCATCGACCTCTCCCTGAACGGCGGAGGCCACATCTCGAGCTGTGCGCAGGCCTTGGCCTTCCTCCATAACGAAGTGACCTTCCAGTGGACCAACCCGACCACCGGTTCGCAGTCGGCAGAGACCGGCTATTACACGATGATTCCGTCCTACGGAAGCAAATACAAGTTCTATGTCCTCGTCTCCGGCTGCACCTTCTCCGCGGCGAACGCCTTCGCCTGTATCGCGCAGGAAAACGGCTGGGCCGAAATCATCGGCGAGAACGCTTCCGGCGGCGGCGACTGCGCGGTCGATTCGGTCTCGCTCGCCGACGGGACGATGTATCAGGATTCCTCCCTGCTGAAGATGTGCGGATACGACCGCTCCGGAAGCCGCATCTCCTTCGATTCGGGCGCCTCGATCGATTATCAATTCGCCGAGCCGAAGGAAGAAGGTCTCCTCGTCAAGTCGTACTCCGAATCCTTCTACTCCGATTCCAAGCTCGCTTCTTTCGTCGAGAGCCTGTAAGATCATCCTGTAAATGATTCACTTAGCGGATATGAAAAAAAGACTCACCGTCCTGCTCTGCGCCCTCCTTTTAACCGGGTGCGCCCCTTCGAAATCCCCGACGAGCTCGGAGACTTCGTCCGAAACCCTTTTATCTGAAGTTTCCTCGGAAGTCTCTTCCGAGTCCGTTTCTTCCGAAGAGAGTTTTTCCCCGTCTTCCGTTTCGGAAAACGGCGTTTCGTACGCCTGGTCCGTCGACACGTCCCTGCGCGGGCTGGCGTTTTTAACCGATCTCGATAAGGAAATCGAGAAAAGCCAGACCAGAAGCCCGTGCACGTACGACGATCTGAAACAGGTCCTGGCCAAGTCGGACCTAAACGCGGACGGAACGGGTTTAGTCCCCTTCTACCATTCGATGGACGACGCGGTGAACAACTACTACTGGAGCGGTTCGGCCGGTGAGGGAGCGTTCAACCGCGAGCACGTCTGGCCCAATTCGAGAGGAGTCGGCAAAAGCGGACCGGGTTCGGATCCGCAAATGATCCGCCCCGCCCTCGTCAGCGAAAACTCCGATAGAGGCAACCACGTCTACGGTCTCGATCAGGGGACGTACGATCCGGCAGCTTCGGGATTCGAAAGTGCCCGCGGAGAAGCCGCGCGCATCATCTTCTACACGGCCTGCCGCTATTACGACACGCACAAGCTCTATCTTTCGAACGATACGTCCAACTCGGATAAGAAACATATGGGTCAGCTGAAATACCTGATCCGGTGGAACCGGGAATATCCTGTCACGGAGATGGAAAAGCTGAGAAACGACCGCCTCGACGAAATGGGATTCGCGCGGAACCCGTTCATCGACCATCCCGAATACGCCGATTACATCTGGACGGAAAAAGGATACTGCGCCTGACATTCCTTCTGATGAAAACGCCTCTCTCCGAAAAACGGAAAGAGACGTTTTTTGACGATATTCAAGTGTTTTTTAGAATCTAATCGAAGACGCCGTATTCGCAGCCGACGTGTCCGACCTTATATTCCCCGAGGAGGGCGTTCCCTTTTTTCGCGTAGAGCTTCACCGTCCCTTTTCCGTTCCCGCCGTTATAGAGATGGTGGTGGCGGATGTGTCCCAGCGGATCCTCGTAGCGGATGAAGAGCATGTCTTCCTTTCTGCACGAGATGTCCGTGACCATCTTGGTCTGATGGTTCTCCTGCTCGATGTGCCAGTAGACCTTCGTTTCGTCTTCCTTGAAGTAGAAACGAGTCTTCACGCCTTTCCAGAGCTTCGAGAAATTGTACTCGTATTCCTTCCCCTCGAGATAGAACGCCCCGAGGAGCTTGTTCGGCAGGGAGATCCCGAACGCCTTGGGTTTCCCTCCGCCGATGTCGAAGACGGAATGGTCGAGTCTTTCTCCGGTTTTGAGTGAGACGATGTCGTTCGACGAGAGCCAGACCCACGGGGTCGTGAACCCGTTGCCCCAGTTCTTGTCCGCGTATCCGAACGAATTTTCTTTCGACACGAGATATTTCCTTCCGTCCAGTTCGACCGTCCCCTCGTATTCGCTCTTCATGCCTTCGGCGTGCCAGTACATTTCGAACGCCTTCAGATCCCGGAAGAGTTTCGACGTCCCGTATCCGACGTTGAACGCGATGTCCTTATGTACCTTCAGGTTGAAGGACATCGTTCCCGCCCCGCTCATGAGTTCCGGATGTTTTTCCGCTTCTTCCGAAGAGACCGAGACGCTCCCGCGGAGTTCCGTATCCGAAAGAAAGCAGTCGTCCGCTTCTATTGAGAAAGGCGCCTTCGCGCGCATCTTCACCTTCGAGAACGAGAAGAAGCGATGGAGCTGGCGGGCGTCTTTTCCCCACGTCCCGCAGTTCACCATCAGATACGACGGGCGGAGCCCCTTCTTCTGATTTACTTCGCTCTGTCCGAGGACCGGTTCGCCCCGGTCGAGCTTCGGATTGATGAGATAGAACTCGACGAAGAATGGTTTCTCCTCCCCGGTCACAGCGTCGCGGGCGGTAAAAGAATGCCACCACCAGTCGTAGCCCTTCTTAGCGAATCTGCCATTCAGCATCATCTGGTTCTTCTTCAAATCGTGCACGTCGAACTTCATACGGATTCTTCCTTCTTTCTATGTTTCAAAGACGGACGGATATGAATAAAAGAGCCGCCTTTGCGGCTCTCTCGTAACGGATTATTCTCCGCCGCTTCCTGTTTTAGAAGCGTCCTTGGCCGGATCGGTATCCTCGTACCGGTCGATGTAGGAGCGGTTTCGCTTCGCGTCGTGGATCGTGACGAGGACCAGGTCGACAATCTTCGAAAGATCCCTGAGCTTCTCCGACGGCGTCGAGAGAATCGCCTGCAGGCCGAACGACTTCAGCAAGCCGACGGACTGCTTGATGTGCTCCCCGTCCATCTTGGAGAAGGCCTCGTCGAAGATGACCAGCCGCAGCGAATCCGAATCCGGATCGTTCGTCCTGTAGAGCTGGGCGAAAGAAGCGAGGATCGAGATGTAGAACGGCGTCTGCGTCTCGCCTCCCGACTGCTGCTTGAACGTCCTGGCTAAGGACGACTCGGTCTGGGAGTTCCCCCTCCTGACCACGAGGTCGAAATTGAGATAGGTGCGGTAATCGGTGAACTTCTCGACATTCGCGATGATCTGTTCGCGGAGATCCCCGTTGGCCCGGTCGGTCGAGTCGCTGATCAGGTTGAACAGATTGTTCATCGTGTCCCTGTATTTCTCGAGGTAGACGTCCTCGGCGTCCCCGACATTCAGAAGCAGGTCGTCGGTGATCATCTGGTAGTACTCCATGTAGTCCTTGTTCGGCGAGACCGTGAAACGATACGAATCCTTGCCGAAACGGACGTCCTTCAGAGCCAGGTTCAGATCGTCGATCTGCGAACGAATCGTGTCGAACGCCGTACGGAGCTTGTAGATGAAGTCGTCCTTGAACTCCTTGGTCGCCTTGATATGGGCCGAAGCGATTTTTTCCGTGTAGGACGGGAGCAGGACCTGTTGTAGGTTGCTCAATTCCTTATCGAAGTCGTCGTTGTTCGCAAGCACTTCCGGATCGTAGGAAAGGTGCTGCTCGATGACGTAGCGTCTCCTTAAGTTCAGAAGCTTCCCGCGCAGAGAGTTGACCTTGTCCTGCGTCTGGATGTAGAGCTGGCGGGACTGGGTCACGATCTGCTGCATGGAAAGATTCGCGCAGGCCTTGTCGTAGAACGGCCCGTACTTCTCCTCGACGAGCACCTTGGAGAAGCCTTCGAGGGCTTCCTTGTAGTGGTTCATCAAGGCGGTCGCGGACGGAATCGTCTCGGAATTCAGGACCTTGACCGAATTCTCGAGTCCGCCCTGTTCCTTCAGCAGTTCCGCCTTCTCGCTTTCAAGAGAGGCTAAATCCTCGTCGATCGAACGGATCTTCCCGTCGTAGACGGAGACCTCCCCGGATTCGCCTTCCTTCATGGCCTGTTCGAGGCGGTCGACTTCCGCGTTGAGCTCGTCGATCCTCGCTAACGACGAGATATCCGCCTTGAACGTGTTCGACTCGGAGGTCGAAAGGACCTCGAGGCGCGTGATGTTGTGGAGGACGTTCGCCAGTTCGCGGTACAGCGACAGTTCCTTGTTGATCTGGGAGAACTGGTCCTTCTTGGCTAAGATCGTCTCTTCGTCGACCTTCGTCCCGAGATAGGAGATTTCCGCGCGCTTCTCGTTCAAATAGAACGAGGCGTAGTTCCGGTAACCCGTGCAGTTCGGCAGAAGGCCGTTTCCGGACTTTCTCGCCTCTTCGAAGGTCTCGCATTTCTTCAGCCGACCGAGCAAGAAGTTCGAATAGACCCTCGCCCCGTCGTCATCCGTCTCGATTTCCTCGGCGACCGAGCCCCGGTCCGCGTCGAAACCGTGGTCGAGCAGGCGGCCGGTATCCACGACGGAGACCGCGTAGTAGCCGAATTCGCGACAGATGCGCGAGAGCAGCTTCGCCGCCTCGTCGTAATAATCCTCTTCGACAAAGAAATTGAACTTCTGGTTGTAGATCATCGCTTCGATCGCGCGGGTCCAGCGCTTGTCGCGGATGTCCACGAGGTCGCAGTAGGACGTGACCTTCGCGTTCGGGTGGCGTTCTTTGAGCGCTTCTTCGAGCGCCGAGCGGACCTGGAGATAGATAGAGCTGAACGGCTTATGTCCTTCGTGGATCTCGTTCAGTTCCTTGTCAAGCGCGTCGGACGAACGGGAAAGGTCCATGATGGAATTCTCAATCATGCGGTCGAGGCGCATCGCGGACGTGTGGATGGAGGCCATCTCCTGCTGGGCCTCGGTGATCTCGTCTTCCCGGACGGTCCTGTCGTCGAGATGCCCGACGAGGTCCTTGGCGAGGCTCATGAATTCCCGCGCCTGGTCGGAAAGACTCTCGAGCGCGTCGCTCTCGTCATCGCTGAGGAAGGAGAGGTCCGAATCGATCCGGGCGGCCGAAAGCCCGCTCAGGGCGTCCCCGTAGAGTTTCAGATAATCCTTCAGCGTGTTGCTGAGGGAAGCGTAGTTCGTCTGCAGCGCGGCGATCTTCTCGAGCGCCTGATTCTTCTTGCTCTGCAGGGTCGCGGTCAAAGAATACCCGGCCGAACCGACCTTCTTGGCGAGATAGTTTTCCTTTTCTTCCTTGAGCTCGTTCTCCTGGTGTTCCTTGTCGATCAGGAGCGCATCGATCTCGCGGATCCTCTGCTTCTGTTTCTCGAGGTCGGCTAAGGCACTCTTCAGAGAGTCACCGGCCTTGTCGAAATTGACGCGGTCGACCATGTAGTCGGCCATCCCGAGCTTCTCTTCCTCGGACTTATACGTCTTATACGCGTTCTGGATCTCAGTCAGTCCGTCGATCTTCTCCTGGATCTTCTTGGCCTCGACTTCGAGCAGCTTGTACTGTTCGATGTTGTTCTGCATCGCGGAGATGTCAATCTTGTAGTCGATGTCGCAGACGAACTCCGTGATGAAGTTCGAGATGTTCGTGATCGGGGAGAAGGAGACCGCCTTCTTGAACAGCGTGAAATACTTCTCCGGCATGTTCCCGAAGAGGTCCTTCAAAAAGTCGTGGTAGGCCAGGTTCGAATCGAAGAAACGGAAATCCTTCGCGTCGTAGGAATCCGCGAAGTACTTCGAAAGCTCCTTATAGGTCAAAGGGCGCGGCAGTTCGACCGGAAGCATGTCCTTGGTCGTGAAGCCGTTCTCCGGGAACTTCCCGCGCAGATAGAAGAAATGGTGTTCCTCCGAATCGTCCTCGTACGAATCGAAGACGATGCCGAGCGTGAAATCCTCGTTCCTCTTGTCGTCTCTGAACTGCAAAGCGATATAGGACGTGAAGCGTCCCGGACGGAGGCAGATGACCTGCCCGTCGGCGGTCTGGCCCGTCTCGCAGCGCAGGTAGCCACTTAAGGTTCTGCCCGTGCGGTCGTTGGCGGCCTTGTTGAAGTTGCGTCCGCTCGTATCGGCCAGCAGCACGATCTGGATGGCGTCGATAATCGTGGACTTTCCGGTGCCGTTCGCACCGGTCAAGAACGTGATGTTCTTGATGTCCATGTCCTCGTTGGCGAACAGGTGCCAGTTGATGAGGCGTAAGCGGGTTAAGGTTTTCATAACTAGTTATTTCCTCCTTCGTCGGAAGAAGCGGGCGGGAAGGAGTCGTCTCCCCCGCCGTCGGAAACGTTCTTGATCGCGTTATAGAGCGCGTTCAGCTTCGCGTTCGAAATCACGAAGCGGATGCTCGGAAGGATGTAGAACGAATACGAAGGTTCCGAGAACGAGCCCCGGACGATGGAAACGATGTTGTACATGCTTAACGTGCGCAAGGCCGCGCCTAAAGACAGGGCGGAGATTCTTCTCGAGACCGCCGTCAGGCCGAGATCCTTCATCAGGACCTTGAGGCTGACCGAGTCGCAGTAGATCTCGTTCGTCTCCGGGGCGTCCTTGATCTTGTCCTCGTAATAGGAACGCAGGGCGTAGAGGACGAGAGTCGTCACCGAATCCACGCGGATGCGGTTCGACTCGTCATCGGAAGAAAGGAACACCACCCCCGCGTCGTCGTCCTTGTTGATCTGCATCCCGGCGTACGAAAGATAGTCGCCGATGAGATCGTAGTGGCGTTCGATGAAAAGATAATCCGGGGAGACCTTGTTCATTTTGGTCGCGCGGTCGTAGACGCGCCGCACGATGTAGCAGTGGTACAGCAAATCGGACAGCACCTTGCGGAACTGCCCTTGTTCCCCTCTCGAGAGCTTATCGAAATCCTCTTCAAACATAACTAAGCCGTCCTCCCTTTCCTGGTAAACGTGTAGCAGGGCAGATAGAACCGCCCGTTCCGGATCTGATCCGATTTCTTGTCGATCGTATAGAACATGTCTCCGAATTCCGCCCGGACGACCGCCAGAATCAGCAGGATGAAGTCGTCCCCGGTGTTCAGGGCGATGTCCTGGGACGTGATGCTCCTCTTATTCCCGAAGTTCTTCAGCATGAAGTTCTCGACGGCTTCCTCGCTGAAGCGGTTCTGTTCCTGCATCAACATGTCGAAATCCGGGTCGTCGAGCCCATCGAGCGGATCGGCCAAAGGCAAAGGATCGCTGTCCCCGCGCAGCGTGCGCTTAAAAGGCAAGGTCAGCGATTCCGAATTGACGAATCCCTGGCGGTAAATCGAAATGGTCGAAGCCACGTCGCGCACGATTTCCACGCCGTCGATGTCCGCTTCCGAGACGACGCCTTTCTTATCGAGCTGCTTGGCGATTTCCAGAATGATTGCGTCGAGCTTTCCTTTCACGGACTTGTCGCTCGAAGCGAGGTAGTTGACCTTCTTCTGGACGGCCTTCGTGTACTGGGCGTTGACCTTGTCGATCTCCTCGAACGAATCGGAGAGACGGGAGAAGATGTCGATCGTCTCCTGGATCATCCCGGCGATTCTCGACGAGACTTCGCTCGACTTCTGTTTGGCGAATTCCGGGTCGTACTTGGCCTGGCTCACGAGCTTGGCCAGTAAACGCGGGGTGTTCCTCCAGCGGGTCAGGATTTTGATGACCGGGAGAGAGTAGAGAGAAAGCGAGTCGAACGTCTTCATCGGATGGTAGACGCGGTCCCCCACCTCGTTCTTGAACACGTCGAAATGCTGGCGCAGAACCTCGTTCGGATCGAAGACGGTCGTCAGCTGGTGCCCGAAGACGCAGATGGAATGGTGGAGCAAGGTGACGTTGAGTTCGAGCTCGTCGGCGTTCTTGCGGGCCGAGACGAGCGAACGGAACATGTAGTCATCTTCCTTCTCGTCCTCGAGGCTCAGTTCGGAATAGGTCTGGTGGACCAAGGGGACATAGAGCGAGCTGTCCGAAGACAAATCGGTGATGAGTTTTAAAAACTGGATCGAATACGACGGGAGGAAGAGATATTCCACGTTCGTGTGCAGGTCCTTCTCGACGTCGATCCAGCCGGTCGAGACGAGCTTGCGGTAGATGTAGGAAACCTTGGCGGACACGGCCGAATCGGAAACTTCGAGCGGGATCTTCTCCTCGTCGTCCTTGTCGTCGAGACGGTCGAGGTCCACGTCGAAAAGCTTCAGCAGGTCTTCCCCGTGGTCCTTGAGCTGTTCGAGGTAATCGCTCTTGCGGATTCTCGACTTATAGGTCTTCAGCGTGTCGAAAAGCTGGACCAATGCGAAAGCGTAGACGGCCTTGTATTTCCTAGATAAAACCGAGAAGAAATTTTCCGGTACCCGATCAAATAAATTCAAACTGATTCCTCGCTTGTGAAGGATATGTATCCTAACTAGAATTATAACGATTCCGAAAGGGAATTCATACAACTAATTGAAAAATCGTCCAAAAATATTCATAGATAAATTATTTTAAAAGCATCCGCTTTCAAGCCCTTTTTTATAAGCCCGTCCCAATTCCGGGCGCAAAAAAAGGAGACGCGCGGTCCCCTTTATACTCCCCGGAACAGAATCGGCAGTTTTTTGGTCCGGATATATTTCCTGTTTTTTTCCATCAGCAGTTTATCCTGTTCGCGTTCCTTATCGACTTCCTCGCGGACGCGCCTCTCGACTTCCTCGGCAACTTCGACGGTGGAGTGAATGGAGAACTCGGACGGATCGACCGGCTTCAGGAAATGGATCTGGACCGGATAGTGCGTCATGCGGAAATTTTTGTCGAGCGTGCGGAACGAGCCGAACACGGCGACCGGGAGGATCGGGCAGTCGGCGCGGAACGCCGGCTTCAACGAGCCCGGCTTGAACGGGGCGACCCGGTGCTCTGGATCGCGCGAGCGCGTTCCTTCCGGATAAATCGCGAACGTCGCTTCCGGATCCGACTGGAGCATCTTCTCGACCTGCATGATGGCCTTGACTTCCTGCTTCAGGTTCTCCCTGTCGAGCGGGACGGAACCGAGGGCCTCGATAATCGGAGGAATCAGAGGGAGATTCATGTTCTCCTTCTTGGTCACGAACGAAATCGGACGCGGCATCAGTCCGCAGAGGATGATCGGATCGAGGTTGGACTGGTGGTTGCTCACGAGCAGAAAATTCCCTTTCTCGGGAATGTTCTCCATGCCCTGAATGTCAAAATCGATCGAGAGGCCGCGCTTAAAGGCCTGCCGGATCCTTTTTTGGCAGATGAAATAGAATTCCTTTTTGTCCGGCGTTCCTTTCTTCAGGCACTTCTTGGCGGCCCTGCGGCACGCCATGAACGGATGGGCGACCTGCACCCCGAGCTTGATGTATTTCCACATACTGTTCTTCTCCCCTCCTTATTATTCACCGACGGCGATCAGAACGGAAATCGGCGGCAGGGAAATGTACTGCGCATAGGTCTCCGGCGGCATCTTTCCCTGCAGCCCGAAGATCAGGCGGTAGTAACTGCCCAAATCGTAATGCACGAGTCCCGGACCGGGATTGAAGATCACGCAGAGCGACGGGCAGTCTTCGGTCTTCTTGAAGCGCGCCATGAACGCGCCCTGGCCCAAATTGACGTAATCGAGCGTCTGATCGATCTTCTCGGCGGAGCGGAGACGGAGGGAGCTATATTCCTTCTTGATGGAGATCAGTTCCGTTAAATACGTCACCATGTCCTTCCGTTTGTCGCGGAGATCGTAGCGGAAACCGTTCAAAGCGTCCCCGAGATTGTACGTGTTGGTTTTCCCTTCCTTGCTCTGGCCGATTTCCTGGCCGGCGTGCAGGAGCGGGATGCCCTGGGAAAGAATCACGGCCGTATTCATCAGCTTCACCCGATCCAGCCTGGTCTTCTCGTCCTCGTCGGGCAGGCACACCGCGAGCTTATCCCAAATCGTCTCGTTGTCGTGGCACTCAACGTAGTTGATCGACTGCTGCGGCGAAGAGAAGAGCGGCGGAATCGAATAGAGGCAGCACGAGCCGGCAAACCCGAACTTGAAGAGGTCCGAATAGTTCGCGCCCCCGGAAAGATACCCTCTTTTTCCGAGGGAGTCCCCGTAGGATTCGCCCTTGACCGCGTTGCGGAACGTGTCGTTGAAGAACGCGATGTCCGGGAGCAGATACGCGTTGTTCATCGAGGCGCGCTCCCTCTCGCTCATCGCCGTTGGCATGTTCCATCCTTCCCCGTAAAGCAGGATGTCCTTCTTCATCGCCTTCAGCTTCTTTTCGGCCGCGCGGATCGTATCGATGTCGAGAAGGCCCATCAGATCGAAACGGAACCCGTCGACCCCGTAGTACTTTACGAAGAACGTCAGCGAATCCAGAATGAGCTTCCGCATCATGAAACGGCGCGACTCGGTGTCGTTGCCGCAGCCGGAAGCTTCCGAGAGGTATCCTTCCGCGTTAAAGCGGTAATAATAATCCGGCAAAGAAAGATTCAAAAACGAATCGAGGTACTGGAACGTGTGGTTGTAGACCACGTCGAGGACGACCCGGATTCCTTTCTTATGGAATGCCGAGACCAGTTCCCGTAACTCGAAAAGCCGCTCGTACGGATCGGAAGGGTTTGTCGAATACGAGCCTTCCGGCACGAAATAGAGCAAAGGGTCGTATCCCCAGTTGTAGGAAGTGTCCGGCGCGTCGTCGCGGATGGTTGCGAAATCCATCACCGGCATCAGCTGCACGTGGCTCACCCCGAGGGAAGCGATGTAGTCGATTCCGACCGGTTCCCCGTTCTTATCGACGAGTCCGGCCGTCGAAAGGGCCTTATACGTCCTCTTGTCCTTGAGATCGGTCAATGACGTCATGTCGCGCACGTTGCATTCGTAAATGATCGCGTCCGTCGGGTCGGCGAATTCCGGTAAGAATTCCTCGTTCAGAGGAATCTTCCCGAGTTTTTCCGGGTTCACCACGTACCCGAAACGGGACTGCAGACCGACCGACTTCGCGTAGGGATCCACGAGTACCTGGAACTCTCCGTTGTTCTTGACCATATACGTGTAGCGGTACGAATCCAGATCCCCTTCGAGGGTCTTCTCGAAGACGCCGTTTTCGTTCCGCTTCATGATGTAGATCTCGCTCTCGCCGTTCTCTCCGCAGCGGACGTAGGCTTCCGTCGCTAACGGCGCGAAAAGACGGAATGTCGTGCGTTCCTTCGTGTAGATTGCCCCGAGTTCCCCTTCGAAGCGGTACTTCCTCTCGAACTCGTCGGTGTGGGTCAAACAGGTCAGGTCGAGCGGGGAAAATTCGTTCTTCCCGTCCGCGAGCAGATACGTCTTCCCGAGGACGATCGGTTCCTTATAAGAGAAGACGTAGATGTACGTCGATTTGGACTCCGAGCGCGAGACGAACGAAAGTTCCTCGATCAGGGCGTCCCCGCGGTAGAGGCGCATCTTCCTAATCAGAGGGGAGTCGTACGATTTCTTGACCGCGACCTCGATGCGGCTGTCCGTGCGGAGACGGGCGAAGAAATTCAACGGATACTGCTGAGCCATATGCTTACTGTTCTCCTTTCGCTTCAGGGAGGAAGACGACCGCGACGGCGTACCCGTCGTGGGCGATGCTGACTTCCCCGATTTCCTTTCCCTGGTAATAGAGGTGCGGACGGCCGTTCATGTCGTCGAGCGTCTCTACTTCCCGGTATGTGACGCTTTTATTTCCGCTGGCCTTGACGTAGGCTTCCTTGCTGGCGAAGCGGCCCGCCAGATATTCGTACTGCCCTCTTAAGGGCCTTGTCTTCATCTGTTCGAGTTCCCTTTTCGAGAGAATCCTCTTCGAGAGCAGATTGAAGTCGCTTTCGACGCGCTCGATTCGCACGATGTCGATCCCGATCATGCTTCCTGATCTCCTAACGAGAACGAGAGGACCGGAACGAATCCGTTCAGGAACGCCCTGAACTCGTCCAGTCCGATTCCTCCAATCAGTTCCTTATAGACTTCCGGCTCGTCTCTTAAACCGTTCAGGATCGGCGGGAAGAAGAGCTCGAACGCCTCTTCGCACGTCATCTTCTCCGGATCAATCCGGCCGAGGGCGTCTTTCTTCAGCGCGCCGAATTCCTCGTAGGTCAGATCTTCCCCGGCTTTTTTTAAAGCGTTCTGGAACGCGTCCGTGTCCCCTCGGTAAGAGAAGCGGTAGAATCCGAGGACCGGATCCGTCCTTAAAGCGATACCGAACGCATCTTTTTCTTTTTTCTCGAAAGCCGAGAAGAAGGACAGGGACAGGAACACGAACGCGAAATGGCGCTCACTGTGTCCGTTCTTCAGGATGTAGAACGTCGAATCGAGGGATTCTGGATACTTCTTTTTCAAAGTCCGGTTCTTTCCGAGAGGATAATCCTCGAGTTCGAGCGGGAAGACGTCCCGTCCCGGCTTCAAAGCCTTCTCGGCGCTTAATACCGCTTCGGCGTCCGCGTTTCCGATATAGATCAGCCGGCGCGGGGAGTTCAAAAGGACGTCCTTCGTCTGACGGAGCAACTTCCGGTTCAAAGAAGCGATTTTCGTAAGATCCCCGTACGGTCCGTACGCGAATTCCCCTTTGAAGAGGAGATTCGAACCGATATACGAATCGAGCACGGAAGATAAATCCTCCTTTTCTTTTTCCTGTTCGAGAGCCGCTTTCATCTGAAACTTCTTAAAGTCCGCATCGGTCTCGCTCCAGGAGGACTTCAGGATCGATCGAAGGTCCTTCCCCATCGAGAGATTCTCTTCTCTTCTTTTCGGATCGTTCAAAAAATCCTTCCGTTTCAGAAAGCACGTGGCGAGGTAGGTCTTCTGCCTCTTCTCGACGCGGAAGGAGAAGCCTGGGTTCGGATTCCCGTCTTCTTTCTTACGGAAGGCAAATCCCCGCGGAGGGAAATCCTTCACGAGGCCGAGATACGTCACGAGGTTTTCGTACGGCACAGCGGAAGAAGGAACGTAAAAGGTCAAGGCCAAAAGGTCTTCCCCGGCGTAAGGAAGATGAAGCGCGTTCAGCGCTTCTTCCCTCTTTTCCTTCTCGACTTCCTTTCTTCTCATAGGACCGGAACGAAAATCAGTCGACGATGACTTTCGGGAAGGAAGCGAAGGACAGAAGGAAATTCTGCAGCTTTCTTCTCTTCAGATGCGTCACCTGCTCGCTGACCGCTTCGTCGATGAAATCGTTCGCGAGGGCCTCGACGAGCCTGTCGCAGTATTTCGAGGAGTCTTTCAGATAGACTTCCTTGACGAGTTTATTCATATAGGCGCGGGTGAGCGAACGGAAATCGAAGAACTTCAGGGACTTCGGATCGCTTAGGAACGCGGAGATCCTGTCCTCGAGTTCCTCTTTCTTTCCGGTCTCGACGACCTGGTAGAAGAAAGCGTCTTCCCCGCCCTGCTTCACTCCGCCTTCCCCTAAGGAAAGGACGTCTTCCCTGATCGCGGCGTTCGCCTTGAAGTCTTCTGAGAAAAGAAGGGCGCTCAGGATCTCGTAATAGGAGAAGATATCTTCTCCGCAGCTCTCGACGAGCGACTTTCTTAAAGGCAGCTTCACCGCGTAGATGAATTCGCCGGGCTTAGACGAACGGACGTAGGTCTGGACGACCTGGGCGTAGTTTTCCTTGAACGGCTTCACCTCGACCTTTCCGGTCGGGGCGTTGTTCTTGAAGAAATGCGACGAAGCGGCCTTCTCGAAGGCATTGACGTCCGCGTTCCCGACTAAGCACAGGGTCATGTCGGTCGGGACGTACGCTTCCTGGAAGAACTTCTTCAGCGTGGAGAAATGGATGGCCTTCAGGCTCTTCTCGTTCCCGTACGGATTGAGCTTCATCGGGGAAGAGATATACAGGTACGGACGGACCCGGTTCGCCGGTTTTTCTTCCTCTTCCCGGATCTTCTTCAGATACGCCGGTTTCAGGTTCTCGACGTCAGAGGAGGAGAAAGCGAGCTCGTCGGTCAAGGCCAATAGCGGTTCGACGCAGTCGAGGATCTTCGAAGCGGGGGCGTCCACCTTGAGGACGCAGTAGCTCTCTTCGACCCTCGTCGAGAAAACGATGTCTTCGGAAGTAAAGAGGACGTCGCTCTTCTCTGGGTGTTTCGCGCGGATGGCCTCCAAGAGCAGGCCCGGGGTTCCGCTGGGAATATTCACCTTGTCGATCGTAAAGGTCCTTCCGTATCCGCCTACGCCGATCGTAAGGGCGAGGGAAGCGGAAGAAACCGACGGGGCCATCTGCCCGAACAGGACGCGGAGGCCGCTTTTAACGGTCCCGTGGAAAACGACTTTGTCCGAACGGCCGAAACGAACTTTCTGAAGCATATCTGCAATTTCCTTTCTTTCATCTATTCACCGGTGTTGATCCCGGTTCCGTCATCGTCTTCGAATTTGACCACTTCGCGCTTGTTCCCGTTCACGGTCCGCACGATTCCCTCGGATTCGAGGGCGTCCAAGACCGAAGCGGCGCGGGAATACCCGATGCCGAAGTTTCTCTGCAGGGCCGACGTGGAGGCAATCCTCGTCGACATGACCCAGGCCTTGATGTCCGGGTAAAGCTCGTCGTCGAGACCGGGGAGGTGCTTGCCCGTCTCCCCTTCGTCTCCGGAATCGTTGTCCGGAGCCTCGGTAATGTTCATGAACGCCGGGCTGTAATGCGGTTCACCTTTCGAGCGCAGATAGGACGCCACACGCGAGATCTCCTCGTTCGAGACGTAGGAGGACTGCAGACGCAGCGTGGTCTTCAAAGACGGGATGCGGGCGAGCAAATCGCCTTTGCCGAGCAGCTTCTCGGCTCCGCCTTCGTCGAGAATCGTCCGCGAATCGAATACCGACGGAAGGGACAGGGCGATACGGGCCGGAATGTTGGCCTTGATCGTGCCCGTGATGACCTTGACGGACGGACGCTGGGTCGAAATCAGGAGGTAGATGCCGGCGGCACGAGCCTTCTGGGCGAGGCGCTGCGTGAGCATATCGACGTCCTTCGGGTTCTGCCCCATCATGTCGGCGAACTCGTCGATGACGACGAGGATGTTCGGCAGGTTCTCGGAGTCCTTCTTCTCCTTGCGAATCTTGTTGTAATCGTGGATGTTCGAGCACTCGAAGCGCGAGAGGATCGTGTAGCGGCGTTCCATCTCCTCGACGAGCCGTTTCAGCATCGCGACCGCGTATCCGATGTCCGTGATAATCGGGCAGAGCAGATGCGGGATCGAGGCATATCGGTTGAACTCGACCTTCTTCGGATCGACCAGGATCAGTTTCAGATCCGACGGATAGTTCCGCATGATGAGCGTCATAATAATCTGATGGATGAAGACCGATTTGCCGGATCCGGTCGTGCCGGAGACCAGTAAGTGCGGCAAGGAATCGAACGAGACGCAGACGACGCGCCGGTCGATGTCCATGCCGAGCGGAACGAGCATCGGGTCCTGGTTCGGATTCTCGAGAACCGCTCCGAAAGCGTCGTGAAAGGAGACGGGCATCGGAGCGGCGTTGCCAACTTCGACTCCGGAAGTGTTCCTGCCGGGGACGACCGCCTCGAGACGGACGGACATGTCTCCGCGCAGGTCAATCTGCATTTCCTGTTCGACGTCGCTCGAGATGATTGCGGAGACTCTCGTCCCCGGTTCGCGGGTGATGTTGAAACGCGTGACGGACGGCCCAATCGTGTAGTCCTGGACGGACGCGGCAATCCCGAGTTTCTCGTAGACGCCGTTGATGACCGGAATCTCGCTTTCGGCCGCGGCGCGGTTGGCTTCAAGCTTCGAATAATCCTTCCTGTCTTCGAGAAGGTCGATCGAAGGTTTGACGTAATCGTAGGTCTCGTTGATGCCCTGCGCGCGGTCGTAGAGGTTGTCCGGATCCGGGGCACGCAGCGTCACAGGAGACTTATCGGTGGCCGGGGAGGAAGGGGCTTCCGTATCCGGCACACTCGCGTGAGCCGGTTCTTCCCGCTTCGGGACGAAGCCCGGGGCGGGGCTATTCCCTTCGTCGGGAACGTCCGGGACGGCGTTCAGATCGTCTTCGTTCTCCTCGTCCTTATAGAGGGTCTTGTTGATGACGCGGGCGGAACGGGAAAGTTCCTCCTCGTCTTTTTCTTCCGTGTCCGGGACAGACGTTTCCGTATGAACCGGCACGGTCGGTTCCGTCTTAAAAGGCGCGGTCGGTTCCGTTTTCGGGGCGGATTCGTGAGGGACTTCCGAAGCGGAAGAAGATCCGTCATTCGTACCGGTCACCGTGAACGGAGATAGGCCGATAAGCGATTTCTTCGCCTTCTCCTGCTCGTCGGGCGTAACGATGTTCGACTCGAAGACGACCGTCTTCTCTTTCCGGTCTTTCGGGGCGGCCGAATAGGCTTTCCCGAGCGGGCTCACCGTCTCGGAAGCGCCCGGCTTGATTTCTTCTTCTAGAGGCTCGTCCGGATTCTCGTCCGCTTCCGGATCGTCTTTAGGCGTAAAAGTCGTCTGCTGGAACGGGGAGAAATCGTTCACCGGCTCGCGCACCGGCGGAACGGGGGCCTTCTTCTCCTTCTCGGGCGCTTCGGCGCTCTTTTCCTCGAGCCCGATTTCGCGCCTTCTCGCCGATCTCCGCGCGCTGTAGTCGCGCATGTCCTCGTAGATCGACATCGCCGGGATGCGGAAAATCAGGAAGACCGCCGCGATTAAGAACAGGTAGCAGAACACCGCGGTCCCGATGTTCCCGAGTCCCGATAAAAAGACCGCCGCGAAGAAATAGCCCACGAATCCTCCCCCGACCTTTCCGATGTCGAGCAAAGACGTGAGGGTGAAAGGCGAAGCGGTGATCGAATCCATCGCCCCGCTGAACAGTTTGGCAAACGTCGAGATCTTCAGGCCGTCGACCCACATTGACGAGGCGAGCGTCCCGAAGATCAGGGCCAGCAGATACCCGAGTCCGGTGAAATTGATGCGGAAGCGCGGGAACCGCCCTTCGAAAATCATGAAGAGGCCCAGAAGGATGATCCCGACCAGGATCGGATAAAGGAAGACCCCGAACGCGTAGGCGAGGCAGTACGCCAGGAAGCTTCCGACGGGTCCTTTCCCGACGAAGGCAATCAAGCCGAGCAAAACGAAAATCAGTCCTTCGAGCGAGCGCACGAGGCGTTTAGAAAAAACGAAGGAATCCTTCCTGCTGTCAAGCGGTTCGACGTCTTTTTCTTCCTGATTCTGTCCGGCCATAAATCTGTATGAACTTCCTAACGTTCATTATACAGATTTCTCTATTTATACGTTAGTAAGGAGCGCGAAAAATACGCCTTTTCCGGGTCGGTAAAAGGAAAGAAAACCCGCTTGGAAAAACGGGGACCTTCTGAAGAAGAATTTCCGTGAAAAAAAGGCGCGGAGCCCGGACGGGCGAGGTTTTTCCGCGCCAGTAAAGTAAATTGGAATCGCAGAGGACGGATTACTTCGTCCGCATGAACGCTTTCCCGTTTAAGAACGGCAGGCGCTGGGAGAATTCCCCGACGCTCACGTTCGCAAGGGCGCTCTGCAGGATGTTCAGCTTCGCGTCGAGATCGTCGAGCACGTGCAGGACGAAGGCTTCGGGAGTCTGCGGCAGAACCGGGGAACCGAAATCCGGTTCGCCGTGGTGCGCGAGGATCATGTGGACAAGGACCGTCAGCTTCGCCGGATCCGTCCCGAGCTTTTCCCCTTCTTCCATGACCATCTCCGCCCCGAGGCTGATGTGTCCGATCAGGTTGCCTTCGAGCGTATAGGAAGTGGCGAGAATCCCGTTCATTTCCTTCGTCTTTCCGATATCGTGGAGCAGGGCTCCGCTCAGAAGATAATCGAGGTTCAGCTGCGGATAATGCTCCTGGACGGCCAGAGCCATTTTGGCGATCGAGAGCGAATGGTAGACGATGCCGGCGCGGTAGGCGTGGTGCACGGTCACCGCCGCGGGATAGGTGAAATAGCGGTCTTCGTTCTTCTGAATCAGGGACGCAGTCAATTTCTTCAAGTCGGCGTCCTGAATCTTGTCGATTATCTCCCCGACTTCCTTGAAGAGTTCCTCGTCGTTAATCGGGCAGGACAGGTAGAAGTCCGCGGAATCGTACGACCCTTTCTCGAGGCGGATCGCCTTCTCGACCTTGAGCTGGGGAGCACCCTTGTATTTAAGCATCGAGCCTTCGACGCGGACGACGTTGCCCGGAGCGAAGACGGTCTCGTCCCCTTCCTCGACCGTCCACTTCTTCCCGTTCACGGACGCGGTGACGTCCTGCAGGGTGATGTTGAGATAGGGCTTGCCAGCGTTGGAAACGCAGCGGTCGCAGGATTTGACCAGCAATTCCCCGTCAAACGGCCCTTCTTCGTTCAAGACATCCTTTAAATAGATTTTCATACCAGTTTCTCCATCGCTTCTACTATATCATTTTCGTCATATCCGTGGCCTTCCAGGCGCTTGCGGATTTTCGAGAGGATTCCGTCCTTTTCTTCCCCGTTTCTTCCCAAAGTCCTATAGAGTTGCAGCGCTTCGAGCTCACAGTTGTTCTTCCCCGCTTCGAGGAAGTTCTCTTCGGTCTCTTCGTGGTTCCTCAGATACTCCTTCACGGCTTTTTGAGCCGAAGAAGGCGAATAGCCTTTCAGGACGAGCTTCGACACCGCGTTCCGGATGTGGGCCGCTAGATTTCTTCCCCCGGAAGACTCCACGGCCTTTCCGACCGTCTCGTCTCCGTCCTGTTCCTCGAATTCCTCCCCGATTCTTTCGACCAGCTCGGGGGAGCAGCGTTCTTTCACCAATAAATCGGAGACGATCTGTTTCTTCCTGAATCCTTTGGCGAGCTTCTCGGAAAAATAGATCCGGATATATTCCTTCTCGTCGAAATAGCCTTCTTCCTCGGCCTTTCTGATTAGTTCGTTGGCCTGAGGATAGCTTTCCTTCTTCGTCCTCGTCAGTTTGTCGACGAGCTTCTGTCTCGAATAAGCACGGCCGGACGAAAGGAGAGAGACGAGATACGCGTAATCCGAGATTTCCTTCTTTTCGGAAGAAAGCGAACGGATTTCCGAAGCGGTCAGTTCCTTCCCCGGATAGAGATAGACCTTCCCGGAGACGTAATCGGCCTGCGTCAGATAGATGGACGTCCCGTCCGTGAAGCGGACCTGGACGCTCGCCCTGAGCGGGAGGACTTCCGAAACGGTCTTCGTCCTACCAGTATTTCCGGACGGCCTTGAGATAGACATTATGAATCCTCTTGTAATACAGGTCCAGGCTGTACTGGTCGACGTCTTCTTCGTACGCGCAGTCCTCGATCTGCTTCTTCTCTTCTTCGCTTAAATGCATGATCTTATCGAATTTATCGACAAAACTCGCCTGATCCGTAAAGAAGAACCCGGTCCTTCCGTCGTGGATCACGTCCTTGAGGTTCAGATCGTACCGCGCGAAGACGAGCGTGTGGGACGCCATGGCCTCGATGTAGGTCAGGCCCTGGGTCTCCGTGACCGAGGCGGAGATGTAGACGTCCGCGGCGTAATAGAAATACGGCGTCAGGGAATGGTCCTGCGCGCCCAAAAACTCAACGTACGGCGAAAGGTTCAGCTTTTCAGCGTACTTTTCCAAGTTCTTCTTGTCCGGCCCGTCCCCGACGACGAGGACTTTTAACGGGAAGTCCGGATGGAGATCGAGATACGCGCGGAGGTTTTCAAGGACGACGTCCACCGACTTCTCCTTGGCGAGGCGTCCCAAAACGAGGACGGTCTTCTTTCCTTCGAGCCCGTATTTTTCCCTTACTTCCTTCACTTTCGAAAGGTCGACGTTCTGCGGAAAGAAACTCGACAGGTCGATCCCGTTCGGAACGACGTTGATGTACTTGTTGACCCCGTAGCGGATCAAGGCTTCCTTCGTCTTTTCGGAAGTCGTTACGAACTCGGTCGTCGAATCCCCTAAGAAGCTCGAAAGGGACGCGACCCCTTTCTTCAAGAGGTTGTCGACCGGCTGGAACGATTTCGAGACGTAGTACGTGTAATCCGCGTACATGGTGTGGTACGTGTAAACGAGCGGAACGTTCAGTCTCCCGGCGCAGAGGCGCCCGAAGATGCCCATGCCGACCTCGGTTTGGACGTGGATTACGTCCGGACGGAATTCCTTGACCTTGTCGAAGGCCTTCTGGGAATAGAAGCCCGTGATCTTGTACGAGTAAAGGCTCTTCATGGTCATGCCCGGAATGCAGATCATGTGGTCGTAGAAGGTCTCGCGTTCCTCCCCGTGGACGTTCGGGCAGACGACCAGGACTTCTTCTCCGTTCTGGCGGAGCGCCTTGGCTAAGGCCGCCGAAGCGGTGGCCACCCCGTTGATTTGGGGCAGATAGGTATCGGTAAAGATTGCAATTTTCATCAGGACGCATCTCCTCCCTTATCGTCTATAGAGTTTTTCGAAGCGGGTTTGTCGGAAGAATTTTCCTCGTTCTCGCGTTCCCTTCTGCGCGCCGCCCGACGCTCCTGGGCGAGACGGAGCTGCTCGAGGTCCTTCTGGATGGCTTCCTCGATCTCCTGATCCTTGCGTTCGTCTTCTTCCCGCTCGGCCTGGCGTCTCGAGAGATCCTCATAGACGTCCGCGAGTCCTTTTTTCGTCTCTTCGGCGAGCGAGGAGGAATCCGACTGGAGTTCCTTCGGGGTCGCGGCCAGGGACTTCCTTATGTTTGCGAAAGATTTTTCGACTTCTTCCGGGGACAATAACTGCGCGTCCTCTTCTTCGATCGCCTCGCTCGCGCGTTTACGATGCGCGCGGCGCTTCTTTCCCGGCTTCACGACCGGGTTCTCGCTCGCCTCCAAATCGGCGGACGTCCCACCGTTCTTTCTTCTCCGCACGCTCCGCGAGTCGATGCGGATCGTGTTCTCGGAATGGACTTCCTCGTCCGGACCGACGAGACGCACCTTCCTTAAAGAAGGTGTATTCTCCGAATCGGACAGGAACGGATCGCTTCCGTCGCCCTGCGACCGGCTCGTGCGGATGATCTGCAGATCGACGAGAGTCTTTCCCGAATCATTCTTGAAAGCTTCCAACTTCGGGGACGAACGGTAGAAGATGAAGATGAGGAATCCGACGGCCAGCGGCAGATAGAACGTGATGATGCGGTTCAGCATGTTCGCAGCGGACGTGACGGAAGGATTCTTGAAAATGTTCGTGAAAATCAGATAGAACGCGTACTCCGCACCGCCGGAGCCGCCCGGAATCGGGACGACCGCGGTGATCATGTTGACGTAGGCGTTCCCGAACATGCAGTCGAGGAAACGCGGGGCCAAGGCGGAAATGGCTTCTGCGTCGGTCATCAGGGCCAGTCCGCAGAGATACGGGATGAAATTGAAAAGGCAGGTCTTGCCGAATTCGAGGAGCAGCGTTGCGATCAGCACTGGGAAGTTCTGGAGTAGCCGATGCATTTCGATGCGGAACGTCGTCGTCTGGGCGACGAACTCGGTCTTCTTGCGGACCAGATGGATTTTCGCGGCGAAATCGACGAGGAAATTCAGAACCAGATGGTGGAAATGCTTGGAATAGGACATGAAGACCATCGACCCGAGCGTCCAGACGTTGAGGCCGAAACCGAGCCAGGAGACGATGACCGGGGACAAGGAAACGTTTCCAATCACGATCGGCTGCATGATGGAGACCGTCTGCTGGTATCCGAAGATCATCGCGACGGCGCCGCAGAAGATGACGTTGAACTGGCTGACGATGAAAAGCATGACGAGAATAGACGCCGAATCCGCCGGACGCACGCCCTGACGGGAGAACGTGTAGATTTGGGCGAACTGGCCGCCGGTCGAGAACGGGGTGATGGCCGAGAAGAAACCGCCGATGTGGGCGTTCAGGACGCCCTGGTAAAACTGGTAGGACTTCCGGTACAGGTGGGTCATCAGCATCAGGACGAGGCCTTCGATCAGCCAGCAGACGGCCGTGATTGCGACGATCAAAGCGACATAGCCGGTCTTGGCGTTATTGAGCGTCGTGACGATTTCCGAAAAATTGCCCTGCGAAAGCAGGGTATAAGCGGTCAGAACCGTCGTCAAAACAAGCAAACCGATGGACAGAATGTATTTCCACTGCTGTTTGTTGAGCTTTTTCTTTTTCCGAGCGACCTCTGCCATGTGAAACTACCCTTTTGAATTCATTCTATTTTACAATGAAACCGAGATAAGGAGAATTAAAAAAGAATGGGGCGGACAGAGAACAGGACGAACCGGAGCAAAGCCGTCGCGGTTGCCGCCCTCGGCAGCGGGCTGGGAATCGTTTTTCTTTCCCTCGGTTACGCCGTTCCGGGCATCGAACTGACGATTTCCCTGTTCATTCCCCTTTTATCCGCGCTCGTGGTCTTAGAAGGCGGGAAGAAGGCGGCGTGGCTGTTCTTAGCGGTCTCCGTCCCCATTTCCTTCATCGATTTCCCGACCGGGCTTTTCGAATATCTCCCGAACGTGGTCATCGGTCTTAGTTACGGCGCGGCGTTCTCCGCCTCGTCCTCCCTGTTCCTCTCGTTCTTCGTTCTGCTATCGGTTTCCTTCGGCGTAAACTACGCGATGATTTATCCGATCGATTTTTTCTACGCGGTCAGCATGGAGAAGATTTTCGCTAACCTCTTCCATATCGAACAGGAAAGGTTTTCCCCGCTGTTCCCGTTATTCGTCTTCTTTCTGAATCTGGTTCAGTCGACGGCGACATTCTATCTCTGCAGCAAAGAGTTGGAACATCTGAAAAAGCTGAAACCAGAACGGCTGGACATCACTTTTTATTCCGCACTCGCGTACTCGGAAGTGGCCCTGAGTCTCATTGTAATCGGCGCCTTCTTTTCCTTTGAAACCGAGACCATCGGAATCGCCCTTAGCATCGCCGTCACGCTGGCCTGCGCTTTCCTCTCGTTCCGGTTCGATCAAAAGAACATCCTCGTCTGGGAAATCGCCGTCCTTCTTTTTTCCCTAACGGCGTTTGTTCTTTCCGCCGTCTTCCTCCCTTCCGGACAGCGCATCCTCTCTCTTCCGATCGGGTTATTCTCGACCGATATCTTCTCTCTTGTTATGTTAAAATATAACCAGATTCATCTCTCTAGAACCCCGAAGAAGAAAGTGGATCTGATCGAGATGATGAATCGGGATAAAAAAGACTGAATTTCGGTTACATACATATGGGTGAATTCTTCAAGCGCTGCGGCATCGGAATCGTCGTCATCGTCACGTCCCCTCTGTGGCTCGCTTTTTACGCGCTCTACATCGTCTACGGCTTGCTGCTTCTGATTTTCTCGCCTTTGAAGGCTCTGATCTATCTCATCCGGCACAAGAAATTCACGATCCGCGACGAATACGACGAAGCGGCCGAAAAGGCGGATCAGGAAATGATTCAGCGGAACCAGCAACAGGCCCAGGTCCAGGTGCAGCCGCAGTTCGTCTACGCCCAGCCTCCTGTCGCACCGTATCCTGCTCCAACCCCGTATCCGACTTATCCTGCCGCATCGCCGGCCGCTCCCCAGGCACCGGTCTATCCGAAGAGCGCTCCGGTCTACCCTTCCCAGCCCGCTTCCCCGGTCTATCCTTCCCAGCCTTCTCCTTACGGAACGCCAGTGAATCCGGCCCCGGCCCCCGCTCCTTATAGAGGACAGAAGATCCCGAATCTGCCGACGACCCCGAGCCCTTACGACCAGCCGGCCGCATCGAGCCCGTTCGCGGCGAATCCGCAGCCGAGCCCTGATAATCCCAACCCTTACCAGGGCATTCCGGATATCGGAACTCCCGACGGCAGAAACGGAGGAACCGGAAATGTCTGATTTCATCTTGATGACTCCTTTCTTCGCGGCGAAATTATCCGAAAAAGATTCCAAGGTCCTGATTGCCCTCTTGATCGTCATCTTGCTCGTAGTCATGATCTTCGGCTTCCTGCAGAAGCTCGTCGCGAAAGTCATGTACTACCAGGGTCTCCGCATCGACACGATGATGGTCGACATCATCCGTACCGGCGTCATCAAGGACACCGATAGGAAAACCTTCCGGAAAGTCGCCACGAGAAAATCGAAGATGCTCTTCCTGAAGCAGTCCTGGATTCCCTTCACCGTCTTACTCGCCTGCGCCCTGGCCATCGTGCTCTACGCGGCGTTCACCAAGGACATGGACTTCACGTTCTTCACGATGGCTTTGAAGGACATGTCCCTCGAGCTCTCTTGGCCGACCGAGAAGTTCTTCGGCCTGACTCTTATCAGCGACTGGCCGACGGTCGTGAAGGAGATGGATTTCTCCCCTTCCCTTCCGAAGTACTACACGCTCGTGGTCCTGATCATCGCCTTCGTCGCCCTGGTCTTCTTCTTAGTCGACTGCCAGGCGCTCTGCGCCCGCTCGATGCGCATCGTGCAGCTTGAACGCGTCCGCTTCAGCAAGGATCTGACCAAGCCGGGCAATTCCGTCACGGGAAACGTCCAGTCCGAACCGAATCCGACCAATCAGAACCCGCTGAAATAACGACATACAAAATTCTGGAGGAAATGAACAATGTCTGAAATCAAAACCGTCTTAGTCACCGGAGGCATGGGATACATCGGTTCCCACACGGTCATCAGCCTCGTCGAACACGGGTACGTCCCAATCATCATCGATAATCTCGCCAATTCCTCTTTGAAGGTCCTGCCGAGACTCGAAAAGATCACCGGAACGAAGATCCGTTTCTACAAGGGAGACGTCTGCTCCAGAGCAGACGTCGACAGAGTCTTCTCGGAGAACAAAATCGACGCGATCATCCATTTCGCCGGGCTCAAGGCCGTCGGCGAATCCGTTCAGAAGCCGGTCGAATATTACCGCAACAACCTCGATTCGACTCTGACCCTTCTCGAGGAAGCGCCGAAATACGGCGTGCACAATATCATCTTCTCTTCTTCGGCGACCGTCTACGGGACGCCGAAGCACGTCCCGCTGACCGAGGACGACCCGGTCGGCAAGGCCACGAACCCGTACGGCACGACCAAGATCATCCAGGAGGGCATCTTCCAGGATTTCGCCAAGGTCCATCCGGAATTCAACATCGCCCTTCTCCGTTACTTCAATCCAATCGGAGCGCATCCGTCGGGCCTCATCGGCGAAGCTCCGAACGGCATTCCGAACAACCTCATGCCGTACATCACGCAGGTCGCGGTCGGAAAACGTGACCACCTGAACATCTTCGGGGACGATTACCCGACCCCGGACGGCACGTGCATCCGTGACTATATCCACGTATGCGACCTCGCCGAAGGGCACGTCCTGACGCTGAAGAAGCTGGCCACAGATCCGGGGCTCGTCATCTACAACCTCGGAACGGGCAAAGGAACGTCCGTCTTCGAACTCGTCCACGCCTACGAGGAGGCGACCGGGGTGAAGATCCCCTACGTCGTCGCTCCCCGCCGCGCCGGAGACGTCCCGGAGAATTACGCCTCGACCGCGAAGGCCGAACGCGAACTCGGGTTCAAGGCGAAATACACGATCGTCGATTCCTGCCGCGACTCCAACCGCTGGCAGCAGAAGAATCCGAACGGATACGACGACTGATTGTCCGTCCACAAGAAAAGTCCGGGCCTGTTGCGGTCCGGATTTTTTCTTTGGATTCTATTCGAGATTCCACTGGTTTTCTTTGCGGTTCACGATGGCGTACCCGTCGTGGTTATAAACGTCCTTTCGGTTGTACGTCATGACGTTTCCCTTCGTATCAGTGTAGATTCCGCCGGCTTCGAGGACGATGATCTGCGGGGCGCAGGTATCCCATTCCTTCGTACCGTCCCCGTACGTGAAGGCGCAGTCGTTTTCGCCCCGGGCGATCGTGCAGGCCTTCAGGGCCGCCCCCATCGGAATGACGCTGTCGATGAGATCCTTGTGTTTGTCGAATAAGTCGAGCGCCCTCTGCGAGACGTGCTTCACCGAGTGCAGAACCTTCAGACGGTTCAGGCGGGAACTGACGCGGTTTCGTTTCAGAACGTGGCCGGGTTCGGCGTAATACGAACCCTGTCCCTTCACGGCGAAATAGATTTCCCCGGTCAGAGGGACCGCGACGACCCCGACGACCGGGACGTGGTCCTCGACCAGACCGAGGTTGATCGCGAACTGACCGTCGTGCGCGACGAAATCGGATGTTCCGTCGAGCGGATCGATGATGAAGACGCGCTTCTTCTCAAGCCGGACGAAATCGTCCTTGTCCTCCTCCGTCAGGATTCCGTACTCTGGGAACTTTTCTTTCAGAGTGTCGCGGATCAGATGGTCGGACGCCTTGTCCGCGTCCGTGACCGGAGACTGATCGCTCTTGATTTCGACCTTGAATCCTTTTTCGTAATATCCGTAGATAATCTCGGATGCTTTCTTCGCGAGATCGATCAGGGTCTTCAGTTCTTCCTTATAGTCTCCGCAGAACTGGTTCAGCGCCTCGTCCTCGCAGGCTTTGATGACTTCGGGGATGAGTTCCTTCGAGGCGAGGATGCAACCGGAAGCGTTGAAATGTCCGCCCCCTCCGAACGCTTTGGCGATCTTCTGGACGTTCACTTTGTCTCCGTACGAACGGAATTCCCCGTAGACCTTCCCGTCCTCGTCTTCGCCGAACGCCGCCCATAACGGGGACGCCTCGATGCGGGAGAGATTGTTCACGCCCAAAGCCGCCGAATGCCCGGAGATTCCGAACTTCCTGCAGTCGTCCTTATCTAAGAAGATCCAGTTCACGCCGTTCTCCCCGGCGCGGTAATTCCCGCCGTAGTACGCCGAGCGGGCCAGACGGCTCTCGCGGACCGTATAGAGCTGGGTATAGATCGAGGCGATGTCCGCCCCGTCCTCGACGAGCTTCTTCATGATTTCGTAGATGCGCGGATAAAAAACGTAGAGGAACCTTCCCGTATCTGAGACGATGCCCAGAGCGAAGCAGGAAGCCGAGACCGGATTCAGGTGTTCGACCCTTCCGTACAGCATGTCCGCGATCATGTCGCAGCAGGATCCGCGCGAGGAATCGATGACTTCCGCGTCCCCGAACGCCCCGGCCTTGATGTGGTGGTCCAAAATGATCGTCCCGGTTCCTTTGACCGTCACCGCCCTCTGATCCCCGACGCGGTGTTCGTCCGCGACGTCGCAGATGATGTGCAGGGAGGAAGCGATGACTTCATCCGAAACAACGTCCGCGCGCGGGAACGAATACGGAGCCACCGCGCAGTCGGTCGAAGACACATAAATCTTCTTATCCGGATAAAGCTGTTTCAAAGCGTATTTCAGCCCTTCGCTCGATCCGTAGCAGTCCCCGTCCGGGAAAACGTGCCCGAACAGAACGATCGAATCGTTCTTCTCAATCAGCGAGAAGATCTGTTCTTCTTCCTTGGCGTATTTCTCGTGAAATGTTTCCATCTTGGCCTTCCCTCCTTCAGCCGGACTAATCAGTATATCAGAATTATTTATTGTCCTTCGCGGTAATCCTTCACCGTAAGCGAAATCAGGCCCTTCAGCCTTTCCCCCTTGCGCAAAGAATCCCCGAGTTCGAAGACTCTTTCCTGAAGAGCGGAATACTCTTCTTCGCTCAAGGAAGAAATCAGGCCTTCCGCCTCTTCGAGCGAATCCACTCCGAACCCGATCCCGCGTTCTTTTACGAACGGATAAATCGCCGCCTTCTTCGAAACGATCAGAGGCAGTCCGCTCACGACGTAGAGTCCCGCCTTGTGCGGGCAGTTATATTCCTGGTACGTTCCCACCGGGCCTTTTAAATCCGTCGCGGACGTCCCGTCCCAGACCAGTCCGAACGAACCATCTAGATGGTCCTGTACTTCGTCCCCTTTGAAGCTTCCGCGGTAAAAGACGTTGTCGCTTTTTTTGAACCAGTCCCTGTTTCCGAGATATCCGAAAAGATTCAGGACCGGACGGAGGTTCCGCTTCTGATAATCCTCGATGAGGCGGACCGACTTCGTCAGATTCCCCGCGAAAACCAGCCCGTTTCCTTTCGTCCTCTTATTCCTGTTCGTCTTCGGGACGAGATAGTCCCAGAACCCGTACGAAAGGATTTTCTCTTCGGGAATCCCGAACTTCCGAACAAGATACGCCGTCATTTTCTCGTTCAGGGAAAGAATCCTCCACGCGTTTTTCAAAACCTTTTTATCCGACGCGTTCACCCACGGCGTCCCGTAACGGATTCCGTTCAGATCGTGGATGAAATAGACGCAGCGGTACTTCTTCGAGAACGAAGCGAAGCCTTCCGGGAACAGGAACGTGTCCCCGAGGTAAGTCGGATACTGGATGAAGACGTAACTCCCCTCTTTTCCTTCGAGGTTCTTCTTGATTTCCGCGACGGTCTTCCTTTTTTTCGAAAGCTCCTGCAGCACTTCCGTCGGATAGACCGTCCCGCAGAGGTGTTTCATCGCAAAAGAATCGACGATGCTCTGGACATCGTTGTACGCCTTGGTCGCGACGTGCTTCTCATCTTTCGTCCCCAAAGGAATGCAGAACAATTCCTTATCCATTCTTCGTCTCCTTCAGAACCTTCTCCATCGCGCTTAGGAAGTTCTTCCCTGAAACGAGGCCGTCCTGCAAAGCAAAGACGTTTTCCTGCATCTTTCCGTATTCTTCGTCCGTGATTCCACTTAGAAGGGCGGGGAGTTCCTCGAGCGAATTGACCCCGATTCCGATTCCATTCTCCAGGACATACGGGGCGATCGCCGCGTCTTTCGAAACGACTAAAGGCAGACCCGCGGCGAGATACTGGCTCGCCTTGTGCGGGGAATTGATTTTCTGATATTCCCCCAAGGCTCCGTGCAGGGACGAAACGGAATCCCCGTCCCAGACCAGTCCGAACGAGCCGTCAAGATGATTTTGGACCTCGTCCCCTTTGAAGCAGCCTCCGTAGGTGACCTGTTCTGTCTCCTTCAAGTCTTCCCTTTTCCCGAGATACCCATATAAATGCAAAGGAAGCTTGATTCCTTTCTTCTCGTAATCGTCAATTAGAGGGAGGGATTTTGTGAGATTTCCCGCTAAAACCAGCCCGTTTCCCTTCGCGCGGATCTTCTTATTCGCCTTCGGAACGAGATAATCGAAGATTCCGAGGGGGACGATCTTCTCGGGCGGGATGCCGAACTTCTCAGTCAGATACCGGCTCATCGTCTTATTCGAAGAGATGATCCTCCAGGCGTATTTCAAGCACTTTTTCGTCGGAAGATTCAGCCACGGGCTCGAAAAGCGCAACGCGTCCAGATCGTGGACGATATAGACCGTTTTAAATTTCTTCGTGAACCGGGCGAACGTATACGGATAAAGGAACACGTCCTCAAGATTGACCGGGAACTGGGCGAAAAGGACGGAACCTTCCTTCCCTTTGAGATTTTTCTTCAATTCCTTTAGGATTTTCCGCTTCTTTTTCAGATCCGCGAAGTTCTTCGTCACGCGGACCGGGGAGCAGGCCGGCACGAAAGGATAGGGAAGCTTCCGAATCAAGGCGTTCACGTCGTCGCGCGCCTTCGATCCGGTGTTCTTTCCGTCTGCGGTCGTATAGGGAATGTAAAAATAACGGGTGGACATCGACTTTATTTTAAATCGAGTAGGCTAGGAAATTGAAGAGAATCTTCAATTTCCATCGCCTCTCACA
>CAYUFI010000011.1:0-36735 GCA_964444175.1 uncultured Clostridiaceae bacterium
TGTTCCTCATGGTATGGATCCAGATAGAAATATCCTGATCTAAGTATAGAAAAAGTCCCCGGAGGGACTTTCGAATTCTCTTAGAAGAGTTCTGTTTAGCGGTACGCGACGCCGATGAAGACGAGGACCGCGTCGATCAGATTGAAGACGCCTAAGCAAATCGTGCCGACCGCTAAGGACGAACCTTCGACTCCGACGAGCGGGACCGCGCAGAACCATAAGATGCCCGCGGTGACGAAGAAGAGGAAGGAGAAGTATCCGGCCGGGGTGAACCAGTTCATGGCGATGTCGAGGACGATCGCGGCGACCATCAGGATGAACGCGGAGAGGAGTCCCGCATTCGGATGTCCTTTGAAGACTTCCGTTCCGAAGATGAGGGAACCGACCGAAAGGTCCTTGTCGCTCCAGGCGTAGGACGCGTTCGGATTAGAGTAGGAAATGCCTTTGGTCAGGAGGAATAAGAAGCAGAGGGCGGCGGTGACGGCGACGATGATGGAGAAGACGTTGTTGACGCTGAAGCCTTTCTTCTGCGTGGGAATCTGCTGTTTGTTGGTGCTCATAGATGTTGTTTGCTCCGTGTGTTATTATCTACTGATTTAATGGGCTTTGCAACCTAGTCTCCTCTCGTGGCCAGATAGGAGAAGACCGCGCCGAGGAAGTTCAGGATTCCGACGACGTAGGTCCCCCAGCCGAGGCCGACGATATCGCCTAAGGCCTTGGCGCTGGTCCCGATGAGCGGAACGGCGCAGAAGTAGAGGACGCCCGCGGCGACGTAGATGAGGAATGAGAGATAACCGGTGAAGCGGAATCCGAGCGATCCTAAGACGCTTAAGAGCCCTAAGATCGTTAAGAAGAACGCGACGACGAGCCCCGGAGTGATCGAGAACTCGGCGCCCCAGATGGTCTGCCAGACGGAGACCGAAGAAATCCTCGAATAGACGCCGCCCTTGATGAGGACGCCCGGAGCGGCCAAGAAGAAGAGCGAGACGACGCCGATTGCGCAGGCGATGTACGCCATGATCTGGTTCGGAGTGATCTCCCTTTTGACTTTGAAATTGTACTGTTTTGCCATACCGACGATAACCTTCCTAATCTTAAAAAGCGTTCGGAAAACGAACCTTATTCATTATAACGGAATTAGGGAAATAATACACTCTTCTCCGGGCGGATTTTCGCCAGGAGAGCCGACTTTCGGGATTCTCCGTGGGGGGATTTCCCCTTTCTCTAACGAATCTTTTTTAAAGCTATACCAGTTCCGGGCCTTTTCAAGCGGAGGGGACACTGGAACGGGGCTTCTGTTTTCATTTGAAAAGACACTCGATTATAATATTTCCTATAAAAGAGGCGCTGGACATATGGGCGAACTTCTCTTGAAACTCTTCGTAAAGGATTATCAGAAGACGGACGAACCGAAGGTGCGGAGACGCTACGGAGTGTTCGGATCGGTGTTCGGGCTGGTCACGAACCTCCTGCTTTTCGCCATGAAGATTACCGTCGGGCTCCTGTTCTCCTCGATGTCCATCGTTTCGGACGCTTTCAATTCCTTGTCGGATTTCGGAAGCTGCTTTCTGAACCTGTTCGGGTCGGCCGTCTCGTCGAAACCGGCCGATAAGGACCACCCGTACGGACACGAGCGCATGGAATACATCGTCTCGATGCTGATCGGGGTCATCGTCATCGTCTTCGGCGTGCTGTTGTTCGTCGAGGGCCTGCAGAAACTTTTGAATCCGGGAGAAGCCTCGAAGGAATTCCCGCTTCTGCAGGCGGTCATCCTCGCGGTCTCTGCGTTCTTAAAAGTTCTGCAGATGCTCCTCTATTTCTATCTCGGGAAGAAGATTTCCTCGATGAGCCTGGTCGACTCGGGAAAGGACGCGCGGAACGACATTCTTTCCACCGTGCTCGTCCTCGTCGGAAGCTTCGTCATCTATTACACGGGGTTCGTCCAGACCGATGCGATCCTGTCCATGCTGATTTCGCTCTACATCGTCGTCGAAGGATTTAAGATGCTGCTCGAAGCTGGCAACGCCCTGCTCGGGGAGAAACCGGACCCGGAGAAGGTCAAAGAGTTCGTCGGGCTGATCAAGAGCCATCCGGGCGTCTACGGGGTGCACGACCTCGAGATGCATTCCTACGGGCCGAACAAGCTGTTCGCTTCCGTCCACGTCGAGGTCGACGGGACGAAGGACATGTTCTCGACCCACGAGATGATCGACGACATCGAGGACGACTGCCTGCACCGCCTCCATATCCGGACCGTGATCCACATGGATCCGATCCTGATCAACGATCCGGAGACGGAACGGGTCAAGAAGATCGTTTCGGAGAGTCTCACGGAGATTGATCCTAAACTGAGTTTCCACGATTTCCGGATTTCCCGCGCGTCGAACGGACGGGAACTGGCGGTCTTTGACATGGTGGTCCCCGCGAAGGATAATGAGAAGAAGAAAGAAGTGCGGAACAAGGTGATCGCCTCGATCAGGGAGAAAGATCCTTCCCTGAAGCCGGTAATCAACCTGGACGACGAATTCACGATGATTCTGGAGGAAAACGATTAAACATATGGCTGAAGAAAAAGGATGGAACGCGTTTTATAAACTGATTCGTGCGAACCGGAAAAAGACGTTCGAGGTCGAGATGGAAAGCGGGGACGTGTTCGAGATCCGTTACGACTCGGAATTCGAGGACGACGGGAAGATGAGCGACGAGACCGAACTGGTCGAGCAGTCGTTCTATACGGTCTGCGCCGTGATCCTGAAGATTGAAAAGAACGTCAAGCACCACTACGCGGAAGGGGATCTTCTGTTACTGAATCCGCGGAACACGCCGAAATCGTACCGGATCCTCTGAGCCGTTCCTGTTTCAAAAGGGAGAGGGATTCTCTATAATAGAAAAGGCATCTTTCGCTTGGAAAGATTGGAAAGAAAGGCAGCTTATGGAAGAAGAGAAATTGACGGATCAGGAGAAGGCCAGACGGGACAAGCTTCCGCGTTACGAGGAGCTTGGCGTCGCGCCGTTCGGACACCGTTTCGTCCGCAACGCGATGATCGCGGATATCAAGGAAAAATACAAGGATAAGACCGAGGAGGAACTGCAGGGCATCACCGACGAGTTCATCATCGCCGGACGCATCCGTCTTTTGAGAAAGATGGGGAAGGCCGCGTTCTTCAACATTCAGGATCGCAGCGGGAACATCCAAGCGTACATCCGCAAGGACGTCGTCGGGGATGAGAACTACGCGGTGTTCAAGCTGTCGGATTTAGGCGACATCTGCGGTCTCCGCGGAACGCTGATGAAGACCCAGACGGGAGAACTTTCTCTCCGCGTCAAGGAATACACGCACCTCACGAAGGCTCTGAAGCCTCTGCCGGAAAAGTTCCACGGTCTCACCGACATCGAGGAACGCTACCGCAAGAGATATCTCGATCTGATCATGAACGAGGACGCGATGAGGATCGCCCTCCTCCGTCCGCGCATCATCCGCTCGATCCAGCGCTACATCGATTCGCTGGGCTTCGTCGAAGTCGAGACCCCGATTCTGCAGCCGATTCTCGGCGGCGCTTCGGCGCGTCCGTTCATCACGCACCACAACGCGCTCGACAAGGACTTCTATCTCCGCATCGCGACCGAGCTCTCTTTGAAGAAGCTCATCGTCGGCGGCATGGAGAAGGTCTATGAAATCGGACGCCAGTTCCGCAACGAAGGCATGGATCTGACGCACAATCCGGAATTCACCTCGATGGAACTCTATCAGGCGTACGGGGATTTGAGCGACATGGTGAATCTCACCGAGAACCTGATGAGAAAGATTGCTCTGGAAGTCAACGGAACCTACAAGCTCCACTGGCTCGGGCATGACATCGATCTCGAACCGGAGTTCAGGAAAGCCACGATGGCCGAGCTGGTCAAGGAAAAGACCGGCGTGGACTTCGTGAACGACATCAAGACGGACGAGGAAGCGTTCGCTGTCGCCAAGAAGTTCAACGTCCCGCTCGAACCGCACTTCACCTGGGGACACGTCCTTAACGCCTTCTTCGAGACGTATGTCGAAGAGACGCTGGTGCAGCCGACGTTCGTCATGGGCCATCCGCTCGCGATTTCTCCTCTGGCGAGAAAGGACGAGAAGGATCCGCGCTTCACGCAGAGATTCGAGCTCTATGTCTCGACCAAGGAAATCTGCAACGCCTTTACCGAACTGAACGATCCGATCGACCAGAAGCAGCGCTTCGAGGCCGAACTCGAAGAGAGAAAGAAGGGCGACGAGGAAGCGATGAACCAGATCGACTACTCGTTCCTCGACGCGATGGAATACGGGCTTCCGCCGACCGGAGGCATCGGCTTCGGCATCGACCGCCTCGTGATGCTGTTCGCACAGGTCGATTCGATCCGCGAGGTCATCCTCTTCCCGACCATGAAGGATCAGGGGACCCCTTCCGAGAAGAAGGAAGAAAAGAAGGATTCCAAGGAATCCGCGTAATCCGTTTCAGTCCGTATAAGACCGCCTCGGCGCGGTCTTTTTTGATGTTTCCTTCATTTTAAACGACGGGTTTAATGTAATTTCGAAAAGGTCTGTTACAATGAAATTGCCGGGAGGTTCGAAACTCGCCGGCGGGATGGAAGATACCTACAGCAAAACAGAAACATTTTCTGAGTGAATTCTCAGGGTATGAAATGCCGGTATCTGGAAAGCTCCGAAGGCTTAAATGAGGACTCCATCCGATTTTTCGTCTAAAACACGTTGGAAAGGAGGAAACGCCATGGGATTCATCGAACTGACCCGCGCCGAACTGAACGCGGTGTTTACGGAAAACGGCGATGCGGCTTACGGCACGACGGGATCGTACTGCCTGGATTATTTCACTTTGATTGGCGCTTCCCGTTTCCAGTACCAGAACGCGGTGTCGCTGTTCTTAAAGGCCTACCATGAGGACAAAGCCCTCGCTGTCAAGATCACGTTCTATCTCCGCGACATCCGGAACGGGCTCGGGGAGAGGAACCTGTTCCGCATGATCTTCAATACGCTCGCGGATTTCTATCCGGACGTGGCGGAGCAGCTGATCCCGTACATCCCGGTCTACGGGCGGTACGACGATCTCTTCTGCGCGCTCCAGTCGCCGGTGAGGGAAAACGTGATCTCTTTCGTGAGGAAGCAGCTCGATAAGGACCTCGCGAATCTGGAGAAAGGAAATCCGGTCTCCTTATTGGGGAAGTGGCTTCCTTCCGAGAACGCGTCGTCCGTTCAGACGAAGGAACTCGCTTCCGAGATTCGGACCGAACTGGGCCTTACCCACGGGCAATACCGCCAGATGCTTTCGCTCTTGAGGGAAGGAACGATCGTCGAAACGTCTTTAGTCCATAAAGACTATTCGTTCGACTATTCGAAACTTCCGGCAGGGGCGTTCCACAAGTACAGAAAAGCTTTCGAGCGGAACGATTATGACCGTTACGAGGAGTTTATCGCGGACGTGACGAAAGGGAAGAAGGAAGTCCACGCCAAGACCCTCTATCCGTACCAGATCGTGAGGGACATCTGCAACGAGAAGGATCCGCAGCTCGACAGCACGTACGAAGCCCTCTGGAGCCGTCTTGTGGACGACATCCCTGAGAGCAAGACGATGGTCGTTCTGGATTCGTCCGGATCGATGTACGACGGGAACAACCCGTCCGCCATCGACGTAGGGGTGTCCTGCGCGGTTCTGTTCGCCAACAAGCTCAAGGGGCAGTTCCACAACCGCTTCATCACGTTCTCGGAAACACCGTGCCTGGTGGAGTTAAAGGGGAATAGCCTCCGCGGGTGGCTCGAACAGGTCTATTCCCGCTGCGAGGCCGCGACGACCAATCTCGAGAAGGTCTTCCGCCTGGTCGAGAGTATTTATTCGCGCCCGGATTTCAAGAAGGAAGACGCCCTGGACCGTCTCGTGATCATTTCGGACATGGAGTTCAACGCCCTGTCGGCTCCGTATCCGGAACCGAGAAGGATTCCCGGACCGCGCAACATCTACGGACCGCGTGCTCTGATCAGCACCTATCAGTCCTTCAAGCAGGCGTTCGATAAGAAGGGCCTCGTCCTGCCGGAGATCGTCTACTGGGACGTCGCGGCGAGAAGGGTGCATTTTGTCGCGCCTCAGGACGCAAAAGGGCTGAAGTTCGTGAGCGGATTCTCGTCGAATCTGATCAAGGCGGTCGTCAACAACGCCTCGCTCGATCCGTACGACAACATGCTGAAGACCCTCGAACCGTATAAGAAATTCGACAAGATCAAGTTCTAGGAAGGAGGGGAGGCAATGGATCATTTCGTGTACCCGGTCATCAGTCTGATCCGTACGGGAAAGAACATCTCCTTTCTCATGGAACAGAGTCATCTGAGAGTAAAAGACCTCCAGGAGGTCTTCGCGTTCGAACACCCTCAGGCGATCTACAAGTGGTTAAGGGGAGATAGCCTCCCCTCGATCGACAACCTGGTCGTCCTGTCGCAGCTGTTCGATGTTCCGATCGATCGGATTCTCGTCATCGACGAGATGGGGAAAAAGTAGAATTCAACAGGAGGGGAAGGATTCGAAAGAGGAACGGTATCGGTCCCGTTCCTCTTTTTTATGGATAATGCCGCGGATTCTTCCATCATCTTTCAGACTATCTTTCGAAGGATGATCTGAACTCTCTGTTCTATTCTATGAAGTAAAGCTTAAGAACGTGTTATAGATTTGGAAAAAGAAGATCCCGGATTGAATTTCGATAAGAAAATCATCATCGATTCTGACGCCTGCACCATCAGTTAATGTAAAATAGAAGCGGAACGTAACTAGGACTCAAACGGACGGTTTAGGTTTGAGAGTAGTGTAGTTCTAAAGAGGTAGTAGGCCTCGTCCTTGTGGACCGGACGTACAATCAGGTTTGAGAGTAGTGTAGTTCTAAAGAGGTAGTAGGCATAGAGATAGACGTGTTTCCCGTTGATCTGGTTTGAGAGTAGTGTAGTTCTAAAGAGTACTCAGTTTGAAGTAATGTAGCTGTTGATAGACGCAGAATTTACAGTTGGTACGTCTTCAGAATTTAAGAGTTCGGTCGACATTACAATTTGAAAAAGAGCGGTTTGAATTCCTCCAAGGAATAGATGCCATTCATCTTGTTTCTTGCAGGACCAACAGCTCTTTTTCTATGGATTATTGTGGTTTTAACGGATATATTCTCTTAAACCGAGTAATGTTCCCGGACGTACTTCTCGTCTTTCCGTAACTGATTCTTCAGTTCTTCGAGAGAATCGAACTTCGTCTCGTCCCTTAAATACGAGAGGAAATACAGATAGATCTCGTCGTCATAGAGATTCCCTTCGTAATCGAAGAGGTTCGTCTCGATGACCGGACGGTTCAGAGGATCGATTGTCGGATGCGTACCGATGTTCGTCATGGAGAGGTACATTCTGTTCCGGAAAAGGACTTTGGTGGCGTACACCCCGTTTTTCGGAACGACGACGTTCTCCGGAGCGGAGATGTTCGCCGTGGGGAAGCCGATGGACGTCCCGTTATGGAGGCCTTTCACGACTTTTCCTTCGAGGCGGTACGTCCGTCCGAGCAGGCGGTTCGCCTCTCCGATTTTTCCTTCTTTGAGAAGGGAAATAATCGTAGTTGTCGAGACCTTGTGCGTCGGATCGATCATGGCGAACGGAACGATCGTCACGTTGAAATACTTCTTTAGGAGCGCGCTGTCCCCTTTGGCTTCTTTTCCGAAACGGAAATCCATCCCGATATAGATGTTCCGGATCTTCAAAGGAAGGAGATAATCCTCGATGAACCGGACCGGATCCATGTCCCGGATTGTTTCATTAAAAGGAAGGACGAACAGGCGTTTCACGCCCATCTCGTCCAAAAGTTCTTCTTTTTCCTTTAGCGGCGTCAGGACGGCGTCTTCGGCGTGCTGGTGGGTCAGCGCTTTTAAAGGCCCCGTGAATGTCAAAACGGAAACTCGGGAATGTTCGCTCAGAGCTTCCTGAATGAGTTTCCTGTGTCCGACGTGGAGACCGTCGAAAAAGCCCAGGCAGAGGGCGGAGTCGCTTTCTTCCTCGATCTTCAGATGGGGAATCAGTTCGTAAGTTTCAATCATGGGGAATTAAATGAATTGCTTGAAGGATTTGTACCAGGTTCCGTCAGCCTTCTGATAGAGGGCCAGGCCCTCTCCTTCCGAATCGCAGACCAAGATCATCGCCGGAGAGGAGAAATCGAGCTGGGCCGGAGTCAGCTTCATGTCCGTTCCGTTCTGGACGCGCTTCATTTGGTCTTCGTCGATCCGGACCTGCGGAAGATCTTGAAAGATCTCGCGGATTGGGACGATGTCGCTCTCTTTGATGTCTTCGGCTTTTTTCGCCTCGGAGACGGAAATGTTTCCGACCGCCGTCCTGCGCAGGGCGGTCAGATACCCGACCTCCCCGAGCTTTTTGGCGATGTCTTCGCCGAGCACGCGGATGTACGTCCCTTTCGAGACCTTCACTTCGAATTCAATCGTGCCTTTTTCCGGATTGTACTGGATTAGCGAGATTGCGTCAATCTGGATTTTCCTCGGCTTCCGTTCGACTTCGATTCCCTTATAGGCGAATTTATAGAGCGGAACCCCGTTCTTTTTCAAAGCGGAATACATCGGAGGAAGCTGCTCGCTCTCTCCTAAGAAGGAATGCAGGACGTCCTGAATTTCGTTCTCTTCGTGGATCCTGTACGCCTGGGCGAGGACGGTCTTGCCGTCCTTATCCCCGGTGTCTCTCTGTTCGCCAAGCTGAAGGAGGGCCCTGTACGTCTTTTTCTTGTTCTCGTAGAAAGGAAGGACCTTCGTCCCTTTGTTGATTCCGATGAGGACCAGTCCAGACGCGAAAGGGTCGAGCGTTCCGTCGTGGCCGGTCTTGTCCGTATGGAAGTTCTTCCGGATGGTGTATTCGTCTTTGAGAGTCGTCATTCCGACTTTCTTGTCGAGGTAAACAATGCCGCTTTTCATCGTGCTTTTCCGTATGTATTATATCAGTCTTTCTTTCGGGGATAGGAAGGATTCCTTCGAACGGGGTATAATGGTCTTTAAAGATCAAAGGGAACAGATATGAAAGAAGAACAGGTCCGTATCGGAATGGAAGGGACGAAAGTCCTGATCGGGGAAGGCCTCGAACTGAAGGAAGTGCTGACCCGGAAAGAGATGGCGGACTGCTATTTCATCCGCATGAAAGTCTTCGTCCTGACTCAGAACGTCCCCATTGCAGAAGAAATCGACGGCAGGGACAACTTTGCGGACCACTATCTCCTTTTGAAAGACGGAAGGCCGGTCGGGACGCTCCGCGTCACGCTCGAAGAGGGGCGCTACATCCATATCGGAAGGGTCTCCGTCCTCCTAGGAGAGCAGGGAAAAGGATACGGGAAGAAGATGATGGAAGCCGCTATGGAAATCTATCATCGGAGATATCCCTCTTACAAGTTCGAGATCGAAGCACAGGTCCATGCCCGGAAGTTCTACGAGAAACTCGGATTCGTCTGTCCGGACGAACGCGTCTTCCTCGACTCGGGAATCGAGCACGTGATGATGTATAAGTAGAAGGGATTTATGCGTTATTTCGTCCCGTTCAGCGAACTGAAGAACATCTCCTCCAAGGAAGATTTCCGCCAGCTCATGTATCAGGAAACGATCCGCTTCCTGACGAGGAAACAGATTCAGGGAAATCCGATCGTCGCGGAATTCAACCGTTTCAAGGCGTATTTCGAATCCCGTCCTTTCGTGCTGGTGTATTTTTTATCCCCGTTCGTTCTAAGCGAGTCCGTCTTCGCGGACGACATGATCCGGGTCATCCTCTCTTCGGGGAACACAAACACGTTCGATTCGGTCTATATGAAAGTCCTCGAGGAAGTCCAGTGCATCGAGAACGGCCTGTTCCATCCTTTCCGGGAAAAGATCCACGTGAAGGACGCGGACGGATATATCTCGCTTTACCGGGAGAATCCGCATTTCCTTCCCGACCTCGTCCTCGATTCGGGGAAGGAAAAGGAAATCCTGACGACCGTTCTTAAAGACGCGTACAGCAGGAAAGAGAAGGACCTTTCCGTCCTGTACGCGGGATATCTCTCTTTAAACGCGAAAGGGATGAAGGAACAGAACGAGGCCCTATCGGTCGGACAGGATGTCCTCTCCTTCTATCCGGAATCGTCCTTGACCGACCTCTATCTGGCTTATACGTATCTAAATATCGGAAGTAAGCTGCAGGACAGCCGGGAAAAAGCGTATTTCTATCTCCACGAAGGCGGGGAGAAATCCGAACCGAACTGCCTCTATCTGGAGGGAATCCTCCTTTACCGGGGAGAAGGCGTGCGGAAGAATCCGAACCAAGCCCTGTCCGTCTGGAAGAAGGCGGTCGAACTCGGGTCGGAAGAAGCCCTCTCCTGCGTCGGAATCTATTACCTCGCGAACGGAAAGAAAGAAGAGGCGAGGAAGTATTTCCTTCTCGCGGCGGAGAAAGGGGATTATAAAGGGACCCTCCTTCTCGATACGGAATTCAAAGGTGGACGGATATGACGCTCCTAATTACCTGCTTCGAACCGTTCGGAGGGGCGAACATCAACCCGACCCAGAAGATTGTAGAACTCCTGCCGGATTCGTATAAAGACGAGATGGAGATCCATAAGGTTTCTCTTCCCGTCTCGAAAGACCGGTCGGTGAAAATGCTGAAGGGAGCGATTGAACTCTATGAACCCTCGGCTGTCCTTTCCCTCGGGCTCGGTGGGGGAAGGAAGACGATTACGGTCGAGAAAAGAGGAGCGAACCTCGACGATTTCCCCATCCCGGATAACGACGGGGTGGCCGTGTCGAATCAGAAGATCGTCCCGGAAGGACCGGACGAACTCCTTTCGACTCTGCCGGTCGATCAAATCGTCTCGGACATGAACCGTTCCGGCGTTCCCTGTGCCTTATCCGAAAGCGCGGGAAGATACATCTGCAATCACGTCCTGTACTCGGCTCTCTACCTGGCAAAGACGGAACAACCGTCTTTCAAAGCCGGATTTATCCACGTCCCGTTCCTGCCCGAACAGGTGAAGAATCCGAAGACTCCGTCCATGGAACTGGGCGTGATGGTGAAGGGAATCGAAAGCGCAATAAAGACGATATACGAAGACATCAGCAAATAGAAATCCTATTTAGAATATAAAGTTGCTTCACTAGAAAATAGCCTTATACGCGTTGACAGAAACACTATAAATTCCGTCCCGATTACGCGGGCGTTCTTCGACGAATCGGCGCCTTCTGTCTGCATCACGGCCTACGAACTGAAGGACGGAGAATTGTGCCCGCGTTCGAAGTGAACCTGAGCGGCAGCCGGGTGAAATCGATCCCTGTCCGTTCCTTCTTCCGGAACAGGAAGAACATGGATTCGGAAGAGTCCCTTCCTATCTCTTTTTTCTTACTGAATCATTCCACATGCATGCTTTTTTTATTGAAGTCTCCTTTCCGCTTTGCTAAGATAATAGACGCAGCTCAAACGCGGTTTTAACCTGTTCTCCAGGATTATTGCTGGGTCTGGGCCAAGTTCAATCGATAAAAGGAGGAAATCAAAAATGTTATCGAAAGAAGAAAAAGCCGAAATCGTCAAGAAGTATGGCAAGGACGAAAAGGATACCGGTTCCGCCCGTGTCCAAATCGCGATTCTCACCAAGAGAATTTCCGATCTCACCGAACACTTAAAGGAAAACAAGCACGACTATTGCACTAAGCGCGCGATGTTCGTCTTGAACGGTAAGAGAAGCGGACTCATCTCGTTCTACGACCGTCAGGATCACGAAGCCTGCGTCGCTCTGCTCAAAGAGCTCGGCGTCCGCGGATAAAAGATTCCGAACGAAGCTTGAAAAACGGGGGAAACCCCGTTTTTTTGATACAATAGAAACAGGAAAGGAGAGACGGGAAATGAAACGGGTACGGGTTGTCGGCGGCGGGCCTTCTTCGGTCCTGTTCGCCCTGACGTATAAGAAATACCATCCGTCGGATTTTGTCTCTCTGTACGAAAAGGATTCGGCGGTCCTGAAGCGCGTCCTCGTCTCGGGAAACGGGCGGGCGAACTTCTTCAATGAGAAATATCTCTCCGGAACGGCGCTCTCCGCGTTCTATGACGGAAAAGAAGAGAACATCGGGTTTACGAAAGAAGAAGCGGAGGAATTCCTGAATTTTTTAAAAGAGGATCTGAATTTCTCGTATTACAGCGATCCGGAAGGAAGGTTCTATCCTTTTTCGAATCTTTCTTCGAGCCTGAAGGACGCTCTCGTCAGGGGACTGAAGAAAGAAGGAATCGAAGTCTTTACGGATTCGGAAGTGAAAAAGGTCAATCCCGAGAGAAAGACCATCCTTGTGAACGGGAAGGAACTCCCGTACGATGTCCTTTTCTGCGGCATCGGAAACGAGGCGTTCGACAGGAAGGAAGGGAGCGTTTCGAATTTCTTCCAAAATCTTGGGTTAAAGATTACTCCGAGTTCTCCGGCCCTCTGTCCTCTTGCGACCGTCGAAAGGATTCCGCCTGTCCTGGTCGGGACGAGGCTCAAAGGAAAACTGAACCTCTATAAAAAAGAACGGAAGATTTACGAAGAAAACGGGGAACTGCTCTTCAAAAAGGACGGGATTTCCGGCATCTGTGTCTTCGACGCTTCCTTATTTATCGACCGGCCGGAGGATTATACCATTCGGTTCGATCCTTTCGAGCACGACGGAGTGAAAGTCTCCATCCGGAAAGGCGAATCCATGGACGGGCTGAGTGGGATTTTCCCGTATCCGTTCGTCGAGGCGCTGAAGAAATCCGGATACAAGAACACAGACGAAGAATCCGTTCGGAAGTTCCTGACGTTCAAAATCAGATGCAAATATCCTCTGAAGTTCTCCCAGATTGCCAAGGGCGGAGTGAGCTTAAGCGAAGTCACTCCGAATTTTGCTTTAAAACAATATCCCGGAATCCTGATCGGAGGGGAGAGCGTGGATCAGCACGCAATCTGCGGGGGATTTAACATGGGTTTTGCGTTCCTAAGCGGTTTCCGCGCGGCCAAGACGCTCCCATGAGCCGGTCCGCTTCTTCCTATATAAAACCTTGTTAAAATGCTACAATAAATAATACTGAAGGAACAGGAAAAGAGAAGAGAAAAATGCCGGGAGACCATCTTTCCGTATTGACGCCGCTCGATCAGGAATTCCTGCGCGAGATCCTGCTGCAGGCCATGGCGGATTACTCGCAGATCATGCACGTTCCGCTGCAGGCTCTTTCGCGTTACACCCAGTCCGAGCTGGCGATTCTTTCCCGCATCTCCTACGATTATCTGATTTGCGGCTGTTCCACGACCGATGAGAAGCGCGAGAAAGTCACGCAGATCGAAGTGCGGAACATTGCCGAAGGAATTGCCCGCGAATATCAGTTTCTGACCGATTACCGCTATTCCGAGTCGAAAAAAGGGCTCAGTTCCAATTCGGATCTCTCGTTCTCGATCGAGATGATCGTGACGAGAATGATCGGGTTCGTCGCTCCTCTGGCGACGAAAAACCCGCCGTCGAGCCTGATGCCGGACCTGTTCGAGAAGTTCTTCTCGCAGGCCCTCGGTCTCTTGAAGATGCTGAACCTCAACCTCGCCGCGCAGGCTTATTCCATCTGGAGGACCCTGCACGAAGCTGAGTGCGTCATCAAGCTCCTCGTCGAAGGCGGGAAGGAACTGCAGGACGTCTATTACCGCCACATGATCTACAACAACGCGTTCCACCACGTCCTGCCGTCCAAGGAAGAGACGGACGCCCTGTTCGTCGAGATTAAGGCGAACATGGCCAAGCACGGGCTGAAGTCCAAGGACATGAAGAAGTACATCGAATACGGCTGGCTCTACGGCTGCAAGACGTTCCACGAGGACGACGTGAACTACAAGCTGAATTTCCGCAACGGTCTTCAGCTCGCCGCGGACCTGGGGCAGTACAACGAGATGTACGAGATGGCGAGCGAAGTGGCGCATTCGTCCCCGTTCTTCTTCTATTCGAACACGTCCTTCTACGAGGATCTGACGATCTACAACCTGACGGACATCGTGATCCGCGGGATTGATTATCTGAGCCAGTGGAAGGAAGAAGCGAAGGTTCCGCTCGACGGATTCGATTCGTTCCAGGATGTCTTCGTTAGGTATCTTAAGAAGCAGAACAAGGCGGTCGATGAGAACTTCTATACGAAATACAAGGATTTCATCATCGAGGAAGACGACTCCGGCGACGGAAAATAAGAATCTTAAAAGAGGGAGGGAAAGGTATGTTTTTTAAGAAACTGAGAGAGAAGAGAGCAGACGAGAAGGCCAATAAGAGGGTCCAGGAAGAAGTGCGGAAAGCCCGCCTCGAGGAAGAAAAACAGGAAGAGCTGAAGAAGCAGAAAGCCGCTCAGAAGAAAGCGGAAGCCGCCGCTAAGAAAGAAGAGAAGGCCCAGGAAAAACCCGTCGAAGCCAAGGAGCTGGTTCCGGCGAAAAAATCCGTTAAAACCGCCTCCGAACCGGCTGCGAAGAAAGCTGTTAAGGCCCCGGCCCCGAAAGTTTCTTCGAACGTCAGCGGCAAATACGAGGTCTATCCGGAAGCCGGATTCTACAAGTTCCGCCTGAAGGCGAATAACGGGGAAATCCTCTTGGTCTCGAACGGTTACAAGACCGCCGATGGAGCTAAAAAAGGCATCGAGACGGTCAAGAAGAACCTCGAAAAAGGTCTGGTCAAGTTCAACACCGATAAGAACGGCTACACGCAGTTCCGCATCTCGACCCCGAACGACGGGCGCCTCGTGATCACGGGCGAAATCTATCCGAGCGAGGATTCGGCTAGAAGCGCCTACAACAGCACGAAGAACTTCGGCATGACCGACAACATCGTCGATCTCGACAGCATTCCGGAAAGCGAAGTCCGCGAATGGATCGTCTCGGTCGAGAAGACCCCGAAGGCGAACGGCAAGTTCGAATGCTTCATCGACGATACGGACGGGAAGTGGAAAGGGCGCCTCATCGCGTCGAACGGCCAGATCCTCTTCGTCACGCCGTCCTACGTCTCCAAGTCCGGCGTCTTAAAAGGGTACGAGGCGGTGAAGAACCAGATTGACTCGGATTTGTTCCACGTCGTCCGCGACAAACAGAACCGTTACCAGTTCATGGTCTGCAACGCTTCCGGCCAGATCTTAGTGACCGGCGAGACGTATAAGACCAAGGACGCGGCCGTCTCCGCCGCGCGCTCAACCCGCTCGTTCTTAGGCGACGCGAAGATCGTCGACGCGGTCGCCGAGGAAAAGGCGAAGGAAAAGGAAGCCAAAGCCGCCGCCAAAAAAGAGGCGGACAAGGCCAAAAAGAAGAAGTAAATCCGCATCTTCAGGCTCTGAAAATCCCTGACAGGTTTTTCAGAGTTTTTGTTTTTGCCTATTTACAAGCCTGAAAACGCGTGCTATAAAATGATTGTCCGTTTCGAACGGACAGATATCATTTGCCACTAGGTAGAGGCGCAGTTTGCGAAGAGTAGCCGGAACGAGGACGCGGCCGTCCGATGAATCCCGGTGAAAGGAGCAAGCTGCCGAAAGACATAAGAAAGCCGCGCTTATGGATCTTGGGGAAGGTCTTAAGAGGACCTTAACTGTCACGGTGTAAAAAAGGCACCGTGGAGAGCTATGCAGTGTTGTTGATCGGTTTTCTCCTTTTCTTTCGAGGAGAACAGGGTAACAATGAGCGGTAGTTCCTACTGAACGGGACTGCCGCTTTTCTTCTTATGGCAAATCCATCTTTGCTTTTGTTATAGGAGGAAAAAATCATGAAAAAAGCAAACCGTTTCATCCGTGCCGCTTCCGTGCTGTTTTTAGGAGTCCTTCTCGCTTCCTGCGGAGGGTCTTCGTCCGCTTCTTCCGAAAAAGTTTTGCGCATCGGGCTCGAATGCGCGTACGCCCCGTTCAACTGGACCGAACCGTCCTCGAACGATTACACCCTTCCGATTGCGAACCAGGCAGGATCGTACGCCGACGGGTACGACATCCAGATGGCGAAGAAAATCGGGATACTGACCGGTTACAGAGTCGAGATCTACGCCACGGAATGGGATTCTCTGATTCCGGACCTGCAGTCAAATTCAATCGATGCCATCATCGCCGGCATGACCGACACGGAAGAACGCCGTTTATCGATCGATTTTACGAACGAGTATTATCATTCCGACCTGGTCTTAGTCGGGAAGAAGTCTCTGGTCGACACCTATACCGGGACGACCGTCGAAGAATTCGAAACGCTTTTAAACGGCAAGAAACTGATCACCCAGACCGGGACGATCGAGGACGACATCGCCGCCGAATTCGCGAAGAACTATAACGCCGTCCATCTGAACGGCCTTTCGACCTACGGAGCCGCCGCCGTCGACGTGAACCAGGGACTCGCGGATTTCGTCATCGCTGAAAAACCGGTCGCCCAGTCCTACACTGCGACGATGCCCGATCTGGCCACAATCGACATCCCTGCGGAAGTCATCGCTTCCCACGAGGCGGATTTAGGCGTCTCGATCGGCATTCGCAAGGGCGACAGCGTTCTGAAGGACGTTCTGAACGGGGCGCTGGCGAAGATTTCTTCCGACGAGCGGAACTCTTTGATGGCCGAAGCCGTCGCTCGCAGCTCTTCGCTGAACTAGCTTCCTAACGAGGTATCCGTATGAGCGTAGGCGAGCAGATCGGTTATTTGTTATCGAACTATTACACCTGGTTCTTGGAAGGTCTTCTTTCGACGACCGTGCTGTCGGTCGTCGGAACGATCGGCGGACTGTTCTTAGGCATCTTCCTGGCTTTGGGCAGCTCCATCCGCGTGCACCGGCATGACCGGATCTGGACCAAGGTTTGGAAGTATTTCCTCATCTGGCTCTGCCGGATCTATTCGACCGTGATCCGCGGGACCCCGATGATGGTCCAGGCGATGATCTTCAAGTTCGGCTGCCAGATGGCCGGACTCAACTGGAACAACGTCCTTCCCACGGCGGAAGTTTTCAACGGCTGGTTCTGGGCCGGTATCGTCGTCATCACTTTCAACACCGCGGCCTACATGGGCGAAGTCGTCAAATCCGGTCTGAACGGCGTCGACATCGGGCAGGAAGAAGGCGCGCGTTCGCTCGGCCTTTCGCGGATGCAGACGATGTTCCTCGTCCAGCTGCCACAAGCCCTGAAGAACTCCATTCCGACCATCGGGAACGAATGGATCGTCAACATCAAGGATTCGTCCGTTCTGAACGTCATCAGTGTCACGGAACTGTTCTACCGTTCCGGACAGGCCGCCTCGAGGACGTACATGCAGATGGCTTCCTATCTCATCATCGCCGCCATCTATCTGATCCTGACCCTGTGCACCAACGGAATCCTCGCTTTGGCGAAGGTGAAGATGGACGGAAAGAAGATCCATTTCGGATTCGTCCACGCGAAAGCCTAAGGAGAAGAACATGTCTGAAAACGAAAATAACAGCAAAGTCCTCGCCGTGAACAATCTGGCGAAATCCTTCGGGGACGTGCCGGTCCTCAAGGATATTTCCTTCGAAGTGGATAAAGGGGAGTGCCTCGTCATCCTCGGCCCGTCCGGCTCGGGGAAGTCGACCTGCCTCCGCTGCCTGAACCGGCTCGAGACGCCGGATTCCGGCGAGATCCTCTTCCACGGGGAAGACATCCTGAAGAGCCGCTACAACGTCAACGAGCTGCGCAAGAAGGTCGGCATGGTCTTCCAATCGTTCAACCTGTTCAACAACATGGATGTGCTGAAGAACTGTATGCTGGCGCAGACGCACGTGCTGCACCGCTCCAAGGAAGAAGCGAAAGAAATTGCCTTAAAGAACCTGGAGAAAGTCGGTCTGTCCGACCGCGTGCATTTCCGGATCTCCCAGCTGTCCGGCGGACAGAAGCAGAGAGTCGCGATCGCCCGCGCCCTATCGATGGATCCGGAAGTCCTGCTCTTCGACGAGCCGACTTCGGCGCTCGATCCGGAGATGGTCGGGGAAGTCCTGAGCGTCATGAAGAACCTGGCCAAGGAAGGCCTGACGATGGTCGTCGTGACGCACGAGATGTCGTTCGCGCGGGACGTGTCGACCCACATCATCTTCATGGATAAGGGCGTCATCGTCGACGAAGGAACCCCGCATCACATCTTCGAGGAATCGGAGAATCCGCGTCTGAAGGAATTCCTCGGAAACCGTTAAAGAGAAAAGATACCGCCCGTCTTCGTTTATACGGAGAGAGGAATGGTATCTTTTATTTTTCCCAGGACTTCGAATCTTTTCCTTTGTTCTTGGCGAGGAGCGGGCGGGAGAGGTCCGGTTCGTCGGAAGAGCGGAGGGAGTCCGCCTTGAGGATGACTTTTTTGAAATACGGGGCGCTGTCTTTCCAGCTGTAGATCTTGACCGAGCCCTTGCCGTTGTTCCAGTTGTCGTATAACCGCGGCGGCAGAGTTCCGCGCAGGACGTGTCCTTTTCCGTAATCGAGACGGGTCGGAAGGATGATTCCGACGAGGCCGTTATGGGTTCCGTCCTCGCGTTTGTAACTTAAGGCGGCGTAAATCTCGAGATCAATCAGACGGCGCTTCCAGGTGTCCTGTCCGATGAGGACGACTACGTCCTGGACCGAGGTCAGCTGCTCGTCCGTGAAGCGTCCGATGAAAGCCTTGCTGTCTTTGCTGTCCTTGATGTCGTCGTCGGTGTAGAAACGGAGGACGACGTTCGCCGAGCCAAGCAAAAGGGCCAGCTTCTCCGCATAGGAGCGGTCCTGTTCGCTGCAGATAACATAGGTCTTCAAACCTTTCATATCCTCGGACATTTCAGAAAAAACCCGTTTCAATCAAGAAAATTATACCATTTCGGACGGCTTTTTTCTAGAAAGGCGGATGCAGCGGTTTCTGAAAAAAAGAAAATAAGCGGCAAAAGCCGCCTATTCCCATGCATATTTCTTTTACTTGATCGCCGTGTCCTGCCGCTTCTGCAGAACGTTCCGGATTGAAATCTCGTCGATCAGGAGGTTCATGACCTTCTCCAGTTCCGAGCCGGAGGAGTAATCCGCCTTGCAGACGAAGTTCACACGGTCGTCTTTCAAGAGCTGCGTGACGGTTTCCTTGTTGGCTGGATCCGAATAGAGCGCGATGGAGTTCCCGCCGTTGTTGTGCGCGAGAATCATCGCCGGGATGTCCGTCATTCCGTCGCCCATATAGACCATGTTCGAATACGGGATGCGGCGGTGCGGGGATTTCTCGTTGACCTGCGTCTCGTCGGACGTGTTGAACGCTCCTTTGGAAATACGGAAGAAATACTGCGTCTTCTGCGTGTAATTCACGGCCAGCTTCGGCCACACCGGTTCCTTGGTCTTCGGATCGAAGACGAACTCGCAGCCGAAAATCTTCTTGAATTCCTTCGCAATCGGGCATCCTTCGACGATTTCCGTGTTGCCCGAGGAGATGAGGTAGTGCTCGACTTTGACGCCTTTATAGTCCCCGTATTCGTTGATGCGCTTGAACCAGGTCTGGACGCCTTTGAAGAACTTGATCTTCGCGCCCATGGACTGCAGCTTCTCGCGGGTCAGGGAGACGCCTTTTTCCCGGGCCTTCTCGACCATCATGTACATGTAGGCCAGCGTGCGGTCCGCAGAGGTCCTCGTGGCGAAATCGTTCGTCTCCTTCCAGAACTCGTCCGGGGTCATGCCCAGTTCCTGGATGAACCCGAAATTCTGCATGTAATCCGACGACAGCGTCTTATCGAAATCGTACATGATCGCCATGATTGCTTTTTTCATTGTCCTGTTCTCCTTTCGGCTTTCGCCTCAATTATAAGAGCCCGTACCACCTTTTATTATACAGAAAGGGCGAGGATTTTCCAAAAAACGGCCCGTTTTAACGGAAATAAAGCCCGTCCTAACGAAATCCTTTCTTTTCCACGGCGAACTCTTCTGTCCAAGAAAAAAAGATTACCGGAGAAGGAATCTCCGGCAACCCCGTATAAATCTGAAGCGGAATTACGCCTGCGTCTTGGCGGCGTTCCCGGTATACAGCTGGTAGTATTTCCCTTTCTGGGCCAGCAGCTGTTCGTGGTTTCCGCGCTCGATGATCGAACCGGCGCTCAGAACCATGATGGCGTCCGAATTCTGGACCGTCGACAGACGGTGCGCGATGACGAAGACCGTGCGGCCTTTCATGATCGCGTCCATGCCCTTGGTGACGAGGGCTTCCGTTCTCGAGTCGATCGAAGAGGTCGCTTCGTCGAGGATCATGACCGGCGGATCCGCGACCGCGCAGCGCGCGATCGAGAGCAGCTGGCGCTGGCCCTGCGAGAGGTTCATGCCGGCGTTCTCGAGGACTGTGTCGTATCCCTGCGGGAGCATGCGGATGAAATTGTCCGCGTTGGCGAGTTTTGCCGCGGCGACAATCTGTTCGTCCGTCGCGTCCGGATTCCCGTAGGCGATGTTCTCCTTGACTGTCCCGGTGAAGAGGGCCGTGTCCTGTAAGACCATCCCGAGGGATTTCCGTAAATCGGACTTTTTGATTTTCTCGATATTGATGTCGTCGTAACGGATCTTCCCCTTCTCGATGTCGTAGAAGCGGTTGATCAGGTTCGTAATCGTTGTCTTTCCCGCGCCGGTCGGACCGACAAAGGCGACCTTCTGCCCCGGTTTGGCCCAGAGGGTGATGTCGTGCAGAATCTGCTTGCCCGGGACGTAGGAGAAATCGACGTGTTCGAACGTGATCTTTCCTTTCAGCCAGGTGTAGGTGACCGAACCGTCCGCGGTGTGCGGATGCTTCCACGCCCACTTCCCGGTGTGTTCGGAGCATTCGACCGGATTGCCGTTCCCGTCGTCCTTGGCGTTGACGAGGGTGACGTAACCCTGATCCTTTTCGCTCTCCTCGTCGATGATGGCGAAAATTCTCTCCGCGCCGGCCAGAGCCATCGTGACCATGTTGATCTGCTGGGCGACCTGCGTGATCGGGTTCATGAACGCCTTCGATAAGGATAAGAACGAGATGATGACGCCGGTCGTCAGGCCACTGACGTTCGAAAGAATGCCGTAGGCTCCGATCAGAACAAGGATTCCGTACTGGAGGTTCCCGAGGTTATTCGTGATCGGGCCTAAGATGGACGAGAAACGCTGGGCGTTCGTCGTGTAGCGGCAGAGGTTATCGTTGAGCTTGTCGAACTGCTCCTCGGCCTTGTTCTCGTGGTTGAAGACCTTCACGACCTTCTGGCCGTTGGTCATTTCCTCGATGAAGCCGTCGGTCTCCGCCAAAGCTCTCTGCTGGGCGATGAAGTACTTCGCCGACTGCTTGGTGACGTACATCATGATGACGAGCTCGACGACGAAGAACGCGAGGACGACTAAGGTTAAGAGCCAGCTCTCGACGAACATCATCACGAGGACGACGGCCATCGAAACGACCGCCGAGATGATCATCGGAATCGAGCGGGACATCATTTCGCGCAGGGCGTCGATATCGTTCGTGTAGACCGACATGATGTCGCCGTGGCTCCTGGTGTCGAAATACGAGAGCGGCAGCGACTCCATCTTTTCGAAGAGACGGTCGCGGATGCGCTTCTGCACGCCCTGCGAGACCACCGCGGTCATGCGCTGGTAGCCGTAGTTCGCCAGCGCCCCGACGACGTAGATGACAAGCATCATCAGGGACATGTCGCGCAGCACGTCGAACCAGTTGCCCGTGCCCGGAGCGTCGATGGACGCGATTTTGAACATCTTCGACGTGAGCTGGATCAGGAAATGGTTTTCATACTCTCCGTTGATGAAGTCGACGACCTGTCCGATGTAGACCGAGCCGACCGAAGTCGCCAGCGTCGAAATCAGGATGCAGACGAAGATGAAGACGAACTGGACCGGATAGTATTTCCACATGTAGCCGATGAGGCGTCCCAGGTATTTCATCATCGCTTTGAAGGAAATGCGGTTCCTTCTGCCGTTCTGTTTCTTACTCGACATCGAAATCACCTCCTCCGCCTAACTGCGTATTGTAAAGTTCCTGATATTCCTGCGAAGTCTTCAGAAGTTCCTCGCTCGTCCCGAGCGCGACGATCTTGCCGTTGTCGATGATGGCGATCTGATCGCAGTCCTTGATCGAGAGGATTCTCTGGGCGATGATGATCCGCGTCATTTCCGGAAGTTCCTTCTTGAATCCTTCGCGGATCAACGAATCCGTATGCGTGTCGACCGCGGAAGTCGAATCGTCGAGGATCAGGATCTTCGGTTTCTTCAACAGGGCGCGCGCGATGCAGAGACGCTGCTTCTGACCGCCGGAGACGTTCGTTCCGCCTTCGTCGATCGGGGATTCCAGTTTCTTCGGGAACGTGTTGACGAACTCGCTCGCCTGGGCGATGTCGCACGCCTTCATGAGTTCCTCGTCGGTGGCGTTCTCGTTGCCCCAGCGCAGGTTCGAGGCGATCGTTCCGGTGAACAGGGTGTTCTTCTGCAGGACCATCGCGACCGAATCGCGCAGGGTGACCAGATCGTACTTCCTTACGTCTTCCCCGCCGACCCTTACGCTGCCGGAACTGACGTCATAGAGACGCGCGATCATCGAGACGAGCGTCGACTTGGACGAACCGGTCGCCCCGATAATGCCGAGCGAGCTGCCGGAAGGAATCTTCAGGTTGATGTCGTGCAGGACGTCTTTGTTACCCGAAGAGGAATAACGGAAAGAGACATGGTCGAACTCGACCGAGCCGTCCTTTACTTCCGTCAAAGCGTTCTCCGGGGAAGTCAGAGCCGGTTTCTCGTTCAGGACCTCGACGATACGCTCCGCTGAGTTGCGCGAGATGATGACCATGACGAATCCCATGGTCATGAAGCTCAGCGACATCAGGATCTGCATCGTGTAGGTGAAGAACGAAGAGAGCTGGCCGACGTCGAAGTTCGAACCTGCCTCTACGACCAAGAGTCCGCCGAGCCAGGCGATTGTCAGGATCGTTCCGTCCACCGCCAGAATGATGACCGGGTTATTGAACGCGAGGAGCTTTTCGGCCTTCGCGAAGTTCTCGAAGATGAACGTCGAGATTTTCCCGAACTTTTTATTCTCGTAATCCTCGCGGGCGAACGACTTGACCACGCGGATGCCTTCGAGGTTTTCCTTGACGTCCTCGTTCAGATCGTCGTACGCGTTGAAGACCCGTTCGAAGATCGGGTGGGCTTTTAAAGCTAAGAAGATCAGCACGAATCCGAGAATAGGGATGACGATGAGGAAAATCCAGCTCAGGCGGATGCACGTGATTGAGGACATGACGAACGCCATGACCAGCATCAAAGGACCGCGGACAATCATGCGTAAGATCATCTGCAGCGCGTTCTGGACGTTCGTGACGTCCGTAGTCATGCGCGTGACCAATGACGAAATGGAGAACTTATCGATGTTCTCGAACGAGAATTCCTGAATGCGGTAATACATCGCCTTGCGCAGGTTCTTTCCGAATCCGGCCGAAGCGTCCGAGGCGAAGAATCCGCCCAGAATTCCCGAAATGGCCGAAAGCAAGGCGAATCCGACCATCGTTCCGGCCAGAATCCAGATCTTCGCGATGTCGCTATATCCGGAAAGGAGATTCAGGATCCAGCCCGGGTTCGCCGTCCCGATGCCGGCCAAGCTGTCGACGACGTTGATCATCGGCTGCATCAAAAACGGGATGATGACCTCGCAGAGGACCTCGAGGATGACGCAGATCCAGGCCCCGATCATCTTGCCCCAGTAACCTTTGACGTATTCCGCCAGTTTTTTAACGGTTTTCATGGATTTTCTCCGCTCCTTTCTTCGCGTTCTCGACATACCGCTCTAAGAGCGATACGAACTGTTTCAGCTCTTCCTTGCTGAACCCTTTCTCGAGCTGCGCGTTCACTTCCGTGAGCGCCTTCTCGAATTCCTTGTAGATCCTCTCGCCTTCCTCGGTGAGATCGATCAGTTTCTTCCGCCGGTCCTTCTGGTCCTGGATGGTCCGGATATATCCTTTTTTCTCCAGGTTGGACAAGGAATAGGATGCCGCCGCTTTGCCGAGCCGGCGCGAGTCCATCACGTCCTTGGACGTGATCTCCTCCCCGTGCGACCGGGCGAACAGGATCGCGCGCAGGGTCGAGCCTTCCGAAGACGTCAGATTGATGTCCAGATGTCCGTCGAGATACTCGTCCATGTAGATCCGGGTGCTTCGGGCGCTGTACCCGATCAGTTGTCCTAAGGACGAAAATTCATTCGTGCTGTTCTTCATAAAAATGGAAATAGTTCGGATTCGAACTAAGACATTATCAGACTTCCTTTCCTTACTTTCAATAGAAACTTCGGGAAGAAAACACTTTCAACCCGCATGAAAAAAACCGCCCGTGAAGGGCGGAGTAAGAGTCACAATAGAAGAAGGGATTCAGATCTTAAAAGCCCATTCGCCGTCGCGGAAGATCTCGACTTCCGTTCCGTCTTCCTTGGTTCCGACGATATGGAAATCCTGCGTTCCGATCATGAAATCCACGTGCGAGAGGGACTTGTTGATTCCGAACGAATGGATCTGTTCCTCCGTGTATTTCTCGTAACCCGGATAGAGTTCCGTGAACCCTCTTCCCAAAGCCAGATGGCACGACGCGTTTTCGTCGTACAGGGTGGAATAGAAGAGCAGGCCCGTGTCGTTGATCGGGGAATGGAACGGGACGAGCGCGCATTCGCCTAAATACGCCGACCCGTCGTCGAGCGTCAGGATGCTCTTCAAAGCTTCCTCGCCTTTCTCGGCGTGGACTTCGATGGCTTTTCCCTCATGGAAGCGGACCGAGAAATTTTCGATCAGCGTCCCCATGTAGGAAAGGGGCTTGCTCGCGAAGACGATGCCTTCCGCCTGACCCCTCATCGGGGAAGTGAAGCACTCTTCGGAAGGAATGTTCGGTTCGTAGACGATGCCCGAGCCGAGCGCTTTCTCCGATCCGCCTTCGAACCGGACGCCCGGAATCAGCCCCACGGTCAGATCCGTCCCGTTCTTCGACGTGTAATGCAGTTTCATTAGACGCAGGGAATTCAGATAGTCGCAGCGCTTCTTCAGATCCGCGCTGTGCTTCTCCCAGTTTTCGATTCCGTTCCCGTCCTGAGCCCTGGAAGTCTCGAGAATCGCTTCCCAGAGCTTTTCGATTGCCCTCGACTTTCTCTCGTTCGGGAACACTTTCTTCGCCCAAGCCGGGGAAGGGACGCCCGCGATGCACCACTGGTACTTGTTCTCGCGCTTTTCCATGATTTCGTGGAAACGCTCGTAATTCTTCCTCCGGACATAGGACATCTTCTCCGGGTCTAGGTCTTTTAGACCGTCCGGATCGTCCGACTCGATGTAGATCAGCGCCGGAAGCTTTTCCGTCAGATAGTTCTGGAACGCCTCGTCCATCGGTAAGACATCCGCGATATGGGTCTTCGGGGACTTCTTATAGGTCGCTTTCGTCACGGCTTCCGACGTCCAGCGCACGGTGACCTTGTGCGCTCCGGCTTCGTAGCATTCGTTCACGATCATCGCGGCGAATTCGTCCTGATGCACGTCGATGAATAAGACCGCGTCCTGCCCTTTCTGCAGGTTCACGCCCGAACGGACGATCAGGGCCGCATAGGCTTTTAGTATGCTTTTCTTCATGTTTTCTCTCCTCGTTTCCATTCATTATAAAAGAACGGAGGGAAGAAAGACATTCCGAATCCGTTCCGAATAATCCTTATACTTTCTGAATTCCATTTCATTTCTTTCCGACAAAGAGCGTCGAACCCTTCCGGGAATAGAAGAACGCTTCCTTTCCGGCACGAACTTTCCCCGCAAAAAAACCGGAAGAACGCAAAAACCGCGGAACCGGAAGGGATTCCGCGGTTCATTTGATTCTGATGCTTCGGAATTTACTTCGCGTCCTGCGCGAGGACATATTTCGCGAAGGCCATGCCGCACATCACGGCCGCGCCGATGGTCTTGGCGCCGAGGACGATGTCGCCTCCGGCGAAGATGTTCGGAACCGAGGTCTGGTAGCATTCCCCGTATTGATTGACGCCGACGATATAGTCGCGGTTGGTCCGGATCTTTCCGACGTTCCAGACGGAGTGGTCCGGAATCTGTCCGATGGCCGAGATGATGTAATCGCACGGCAGGGTGACGTATTCGCCGGTCCCGACCGGGCTCTGTCTTCCGGAAGCGTCGATTTCGCCGAGCTTCATCTTCTCGCACTTCACGGCGCAGACGTGTCCGTCTTTTCCGATGACTTCGACCGGGTTCGTGAGGAAGCAGAGCTCGACGCCGTCTTTTTCCGCGTCCTCGAGTTCGGAAGGCTTGCACGGCGCGTTTTTCCTGTCGCGGCGGTAGACAATCGTCGTCTTGGCCGCTCCGGTCCTTACCGCGACGCGGGCGCCGTCCATGGCGACGTTGCCGGCTCCGAGGACGATGACGTTCCCGTGCAAGACGGGGAGGTCGCTCGTGAGCTTGAGCTTATCCGCGAAGTTGTACTGGCGCAGGAATTCGAGCGCGTTCAGGCATTCGGGAAGATCGTCCCCGGGGATGCCGAGATGGCGCACCTTGGTCAGCCCGAACGCCAGGTAGACATAGTCGTATTCTTCCGCGAGCTTCAGGAAATCCGATTCCTTCAAATCCTTCCCGTAGAGGAAGTTCGCCCCGAGCTTCTTCGCCGGCTCGACCTGCTTTTCGACCGCCGACTCCGGAATGCGGAACGCCGGGATGCCGAAGGCCATGACGCCTCCGTCCACGTGTTCCCGGTCGTAGATATCGACCGCGTATCCTTTCGGAAGCAGCATCTTGGCCGCGGTCAGTCCCGCCGGCCCCGCTCCGACAATCGCCACTCTTTTCATAAGTTCTCCTCCTGTTGATCTTTCCGTTTATCATTTTACCACGGGAAGGGACTCTTTCCTTTCAGGAGAGACTCCATCTTCGCTTTTGCATAGAGAATCCGCCTTTCCGTCTTCGGGACGCGCATCCCCGTTCCGTAACCGGTGCTATAATGTCCTTACCCCTCATAGAAAAGGAATTTTTACGTCCGTGAAAAGAAACAGCATCGATACGTGCGACCATCCGGAACGCCTCCTTTCGTATTGGAAAGCCGACATCTGGGTCTGCGTTGCCATTACCATCTCGGGCATCGTCTGTAACTTCGGCCAGCTCGCCTTCCCGTATTTCGAAGGGGCTTTGATCGACCAAGTTGAAAACAGGAGCCCGTTTTCGTCTGTATGGGAACTCTCCCTTGCCTTCGTAGCGGCCATCCTGGTCTTCCAGCTCTTCCGCGCAGTTAAGCGCTACACGATCCGCGTGTTCGCCAACGACACGAAGGCGCGCATCCGCTTCACCCTCTTCAACAACCTGATGCAGGAAAGCGAAGAGGATCTGTCGAAAGAAAACGTCGGAACGTTGCTTTCGCGGAACTTCTCGGACACGCAGGAAGCCGTCGAGGGCATGCGCAAGCTCACGACCGAGATCTTCGATACGGTCGTCCTGTTCGTCTTTTATCTGACCTATCTGTTCTTCTTCGACACAACGATGACTCTCTACGCCCTGATTCCGGTTTTCGCCAGCGTCGTCTTCGCTTTTTTGATGAGGAAGAAAGTCTACCGCCTGTCGTACGAGACGAGGAAAGTCAATTCGAAGATGTCCTCGGAGACGTACGACCTGTTCGAGCACGCCTTGCTCTACAGGACTTACGGAAGGGACGAAGACAATCTCAAAGCTTACGACAAGACCCTCGCCGAATACGAGAAGTACAACATAAGGAACAATCTGCTTTCCCACACGATCATCCCGTTCGTGAACCTGATCGCCTTAGTCGGAATCATCCCGGTCATCTATCTCGGGACGGGACACGTCGCGAACGGGGACTCCCTTTCTTTCGCCGTCCCGGGCCTGATGAACCCGGTCTGGACCGACGGACAGTTCACGACCTACATCACGACGTTCGTCCTGCTCTGTTCGAAAGCATCGCACACGGCGCGTCTGTTCACTTCGATTGAAAAAGGTCTGTCCGGATGGAAGCGAATCGCTCCGTACATTCGCCCGTACCATCCGTACGCCAGGGCCGAAAAGCTGGAGAAGAACGATGAAGTGAATCTAACGGATTTCTCCATCGTTTTGAATAACGGAACGCTGATTAGGGATCTGAACGTCTCTATCCGCAAGGGGGAAATCCTCGGCGTCACCGGACCAATCGCCTCGGGGAAGTCCGTTCTGGGAAAGGTCTTCTTAAAGCAGATTCCTTACTTAGGGAAGGCGGAACTGTTCGGAAAGGAAGTAAAGGATTTAAGCGAAGGCGAGATCAAGGGGAACGTGACCTACATGGGCCATACGAACCAGCTTTTGACCGACACGCTCGAAAACAACATCTCCTACGGAGAGAAGAAGGACGTGAAGCCCTATCTTTCCGCGGTGGATTTCGACAAAGACATGAAGGAAATGCCGTTAAAGGAAAAAACGGTCGTCGGAAACGAGGGCCTGAAGCTGTCCGGAGGACAGCAGGAGCGCCTCTGCCTCGCCCGCTCGCTTTATCACGCCAAGGGCTTATTAGTCCTCGACGACCCGTTCGCCTCGGTCGACATGAAGACGGAAAAGAAGATCCTGAAGAACATCGCCCCGTACGTGAAGGATTCGGCGGTCCTATTGATCTCCCACCGTCTGAGCTCGTTCCCGTCTCTGGACCGGATCCTCGTCCTGCATGGGGACGGAACGTTCGCCCTCGGGAAGCACGAAGAACTTCTTAAGGCCGACGGGACGTACCGCAAGCTCGTCCTGTTACAGGAGGAAAACGCGAAACATGAAGAAAAATAAGAATATGTCCGGCAAATTCACGGTCCGTTCGTTCTTTAAGAACTTCTTAAGGGAACATCCGGTTCTAATCGTCTTCCTCGTCCTTTCCATCGCCGGGGCGGCCTTGAGCGGCCTGCTTCCTTCCTACGCTCTGCGCTACCTCATCGACAACGCGGTCGAGTCCATGAGGGCGGAAGGAAAAGTCGAGACGGGCCCGCTTCTTCTCGTGAGCCTCCTCTATTTCGGGGCGTACCTCGCCGTGGCCCTCTGCACGTTCTTCGAGAACTACATGATCGACACGGTCGGACAGAAGATCATCCGCGAACTGCGCTACCTCATGATGGATAAGTCCCACCGCCTCGCGAGCTCTTACTTCACGAATAACGGCAACGGGGAAATGACCTCGCGGGTTACCGACGATGTCTACGCGATCGAGACGCTGTTCCAGTCCGGACTGGTCTCGCTGGCGGTGAATTTCTTAAAGATTATAGGAATCGTCGTTTCGATTTTCGCCTTCTCGTGGATGCTCGGCCTTCTGCTTCTGGCCGTGATCCCTCTGATTTACGTCATCACTCGCTTCTTCACCAAGAGGATGCTCAAGGTCCATACGGATGTGCGGAAGATCACCAACGACGAGAACAACTGCGTCTCGGAAAGCATCGATTCGCATCTCACGGTCAAAAACCTCGACAAGGAACAGTACCGCGAGGACGGGTATAAGAGTTTACTGCTCCGCTACTACAGGACCTGGGACAAGGCTTCCGTCTTCGACTCGGTCTATTCGCCCTTGGTCCAGCTGCTGAAGGCGATCCTGGTCGCGGCTATGGCGGTCTTAGTCGGCTACGGGGCGGAGAAAGGGAACGTCACGTTGGCCTTAGGCATCAGCGCCGGCACTTTCGCCGCGTCGATGAAGATGGTCGCCGACGTCTTCTCCCCGATCGAGCAGATCGGACAGGAACTCGAAGGCATGCAGGAAGGCGTCTCGGGCATCGTGCGCGTCGAGGCGTTCATGAACGAAGAGGAAGTGAAACCGAAGAATCCGGAGTATACCGCCGAACGCGTCCTGGCCCGGACGGAAAAAGACTTCCTCACGATTTCCCATCTTACGTTCCGTTACGAGGACGGGGAACACGATATCTATAAGGACGCGAACTACACCGTCCATCCAGACGAGAAGATCACGTTCGTCGGACGCACCGGGGCCGGAAAAACGACCCTGTTCCGCCTGATGCTCGGCATCCTCGAGCCGGACGGAGGGGAGATCGACGTGAACGGGTACGACGTCAGCCTCATCCCCGATTCCGAGAAACGGAAGATCTTCGGATACGTCGAGCAGGGGTTCCAGTCTGTCCCGGGAAGCGTACGGGACCAGATCACGCTGAAGGATCCTTCCGTCACGGACGGACAGGCCGTGGAAGCGATGAAGGCCGTGTTCTTAGACTCCTACGTCAAAGAACGGATTCAAGGAGGATATGACGCTCCTTACGACGACCGCCTCTTCTCGCGCGGGCAGAAGCAGCTCCTCTCCTTGGCCAGGGCCCTTCTTTACAATCCTCCGGTCTTACTCCTGGACGAAATCTCCGCGAACCTCGATTCGAAGACCGAGGAAGAAATCGTCTCGGCTTTGGGGAACGCGTCCAGGAAACGGACGGTCCTCTCGATCAGCCACCGCATTTCCGACCGCCTCGGATTCGACAAGACCGTCGAAATCGTCGACGGAAAAGCCATCGAACGGAAATAAACGCAAGGAAAAAGACGCCGATCCTTCCGGAAAGGCGTCCTTTTATGTCCCGTCTAATTCGACCAGTTCGTCTTCTTGTTGACTATGCCGTGCCCGTAATTGACGAGCGTGGCGCGGAGCTTCGAAGGCATGCCTTCGACGAAGACGAGGTTCGTCCGCCATCTCAGCTTGTTGTACAGCTTCTTGTCGTGCGCCCTGATCTCTTTCTGAAGGTTCCGGTAGTCTTCTTTCTTCGTCTTGTCGAACTCGATGCAGACGAAGGCGAGGGTCAGATAGGTGTAGACGTTCAGGAGATGGAACATCATCCTCTTCTGTTTTGGTTCGAGCTTCCTCAGTTCTTCGTACGAATACGCCTCGCTTAGCTCCTTCATGTTCGCTAACTGCATCTTATAGCGCTTGGCCATGGTCTTCATCTCGACCGACTGGCCGGCCCGCCCGACCAGATAGCGGTAGAATCCGACCGGAAGGTAATAGATGGTCTTCGTATAGGCGAGGGGGACGTACACGTAGAGGTTGTCCTCGTAGAAACGGTGGATCGGAAGATTCAGTTTGCACGCCTTCAGGACGTCGAGCTTATAAATCAGGGCGTGCATCATCAGGTACGCGTCCATCTTCATCTTCTTCGTGTCCTTCCAGCGCAGGATCCGGTTCGGCGGGAAGACGTTTCCGTAGGACATGGCCGACTGGATGTTCTTCTGCCGGTTCTCGTAGACGAAATCCGTCAGCAGCAGATCCGGGGCGTTTCCGTCCTTAACGAACGAACGGATCTTTTCGAGGACTTCCTTATAGGCGTCTTCGTCGACCCAGTCGTCCGAATCGATGACTTTGAAATAGAGGCCTTGGGCGACAGCGAGTCCGGCGTTGATGCCGGCGCCGTGTCCGCCGTTTTCCTGGTGGATGACCGAGACGTTCTTATATTCCTTGGCGAATTCGTCCGCGATTTCCCCGGTCCTGTCCTTCGATCCGTCGTCAACGATGATGATCTCCACGTCGTCCCCGCCGCCGACGAGCGACTTCACGGCGATATCAAGGTACTCTTCCGAATTGTAGGCCGGAATCAGGAAACTGATGAGTTTCATATGCGCATTCCTCCACTAGTATTGTAACGTAAATTCTTCTTCTTTCCCGAAGAAAGACCGCCGTTTTCCGGCGGTCTCTTCAGCGGATCTTTTCGAAACGGAGGGAACTAGATCGTAGCGATCTTTCTTCCTTCCTTGGCGGCGGCCGCTTCGCGGATCGCGATGAATTCGGCTTTGACCCTGGCGTCTCTTTCGGCGACCTTCTTGGCCTTTTCCGCTTTCTTCGCTTCCTGTTCCGGAGTAAGAGGCTTGACCTTTTCGGCCTTCGCTTTCTCCTTGGCGGCTTTCTTTTCCGCGGCGGCTTTCGCTTTCTCCGCGCGCTCTTTCTCGTACTTGGCCTCCTCGTCTTCGTAATTGAGGCCTTTCTTCTCGCATCTCGCCTTGAGTTCCGCCTTGCGGTTCTCTTCGGTCAGTCTCTTGGATTCTTCTTCCTGCTTCTTCATTTCTTCGGCCGGGGAGACATACGTTTTCCCGCTCTCTTCGGCTTCCATCCTGCGGTCGGCTTCGATCGCTTCGACATCGAACTTCGAGAACTTCTCGACGTTCATGAAGAGGAACATGACCGCGATGATCAGATAGCAGAGCGACTCTCCTCCGAAGAAGAGGAAGGTCATCAGCGTCTTCTGGGCTTCCGCCGGGAAGGCGCTCTTCAGACCGACGATGATGCCGTTGGCGACGCCAGGCATGGCGACCATGATCGAACCGTAGACCGCCATCGTGAATCCGTCGGTACGGATGCCGTGGACGGCTTCCTCATGTTCGAGGACGTTCGACATCAGAGCCATCGAGATGTACATGGCCGGGACGGTTCCCAGAGCCTTTAAGCAGAACGCGGCGACCGAGATGCCATAGACGGCTCCCGAATTGGATTCGATGCTCGGAATCAGGACTAAGAAACCGATGCAGCCGAGCAAGAAGGCGAAGACGGCACCGACCTTGATGCAGTTCGCTTTGCCGAACTTTCGGGCGAGCGGCCAGATGGCCAGCATGCCCAGGGCCGTCGGAATGGCGCCGAACGTATTGATCAGACCGGATAACGACGTGCCTCCGGTGAACGCCTGGGAATAGAACGTTCCGGAGTTGTTCTTCATCTGACCGCCGAATTGATAGAAGAAATAGAAGAGGATGATGAACCACCAGTATTTGTCGTGGGTGCAAATCTTCGCCTGCTCACCCATCGAGACCTTCTTGGCGGAAGAAGCTTCCTTCTTTCCGTCTTTCTTCGCGTCTTTCTTGACGTTTTCCTCGGTGATTCTCTCACGGGTGAAATAGTATTCGATGAGGCAGCCGATGACTAAGGCCACGATCATGACGATCATGATGATGAACCACTTCGAGTTGGCTTCCGAACGGGCCTGCTCGGAGGCGTTGACGTAGCTGACGATCTCCGACTTGGTGTGCCCTTCTAAGAGCTTTCCGTAATCGTCGGTGACCGCGACGCCGTTCGCGTTGAGACCGACCTGCGGGAGCAGGTTCAATAGATCGACCAAGAACGGTCCGATCATGCTCGAAAGACCGATGGCGCCTAACTGCGCCGCGTTGGCCGCCGTGGCCAGCAAAGAACGGGACGTTCCGTCGCGGGTCGACAGGTTGACGAGCGAGGAATGCGCCGTGTAGTAGAAAGGCCAGGCCAGAGCGTAATAGAGGTTATATCCGACCGCGACCATGATGAGCGCGACGATGCTCGGGTTGGCCTTGGTCGCTCCCCACGGGAACGGAACCAAGAACAGGAGCAGCAGGGAGACCGCGATGAGCGGCAGGCCGAGCAGGATCAGAGGTCTCGCTTTGCCCGCGACGGTCGGTTTGCGGTTCATCAGACGGCCGACGGAGAGGTTCCCGATGACGATCAGGATCGCCGAGATGATCGGCAGGAGCGTCTGGAACAGCGGAGCCCACTCGGATAAACCGAGGACCTTGTCCCAGTACTGGATCAGGAACGTGTTGACGATTGCGTTCGCAATCATCGCCAGCATCGGTCCCAGCAGGTAACCGAAGCCGACTTCCGGAATGAGCTTGACATTCGCGGACTTGATTTTGGTCGAGAGAAGCGGGCTTTCGAAGATGCTCTTCTTCTCTTTGACCTCTGCTGTTTCAGCCATTGGAGAAATCCTTCTTTCTAGATTGGTCTAAGATTAATCAAAAAATAGACCGAACTCTATGGCAATTATAACCGCTTTCATTTTCCATAGAGAACAGTCTGCCGCAAATGGTCTCTTTTTTGCCATGAACGGCGAACGTTTTTGCAATCCGAAGGTTGAAGGAATACAAAAGGAACCGGGAGTTTTTCCCGGTCCCGGTTCGCTTTATTCTTTAGCGTTCCTTCAGATCGACTGGATTGGCCTTCTCCGTGTCGCTCGGGGCGACCCCGATGATGCTCTTGTAGGCGCGGAAGAAGGTGGAATATTCCTTGAATCCGAGGTTCGAAGCGACCGTCTGCGGTTTCTCCCCGGCGGAAACCATCTTGTAGGCCAGGATGCACTTCCGGTAGCGGATGTACTGCATCAGGGAAGAGTGCATCTTCTTCTTGAACAGGTTCGCCAGATACGACTGGGAATAATTGAGGGCCGCGGCGATGGACGAGAGGCTCAGATCGTCCTTGATGTGCTGGTTGACGTAGAGCAGGATCTGGTTCGAGACCGGATCGGTGTCGAACTCGGCTTTTTCCTGCTGGTGGGAAAGGATGACGAGCAGCTTCACGAGGATGCAGAGGAACAGGGTCCTGATGTCTTCCTCGGAAACGTTCATCAGCTCGAAGTCGCTGTCGAGCTCGTCGAAAAGATAGTCGTAGGCGTAGCCGCTGGTGAAGAACGGGCTGATCTCGTCGAACTTTTCCTTTAAATACGGAGGGATGGCCGAATCGGGGAACTTCAGGACGTACCGCTCGTAATCCTGGCCCTTGTCGACCGTTGCGAAATGGAACTTGCCCGAGCGGATGAAGACCAAGGACCCCTTCTGCAGCTTCTGGGTCTGGGCTTCGACCGTGTATTCGGCCGCTCCTTTCACGAAAAAGACGATTTCGTTGAACGGATGCATGTGCTTCCAGTATTCGTCTTGGGGCGAGGAAGCGCGGTCTAGCTTGTGGGAGAAGTCGATATCCTTATACTTGAATTGAAACATAATCGAACATTGCCTTCTTATCTTTATGATAAGTTATTTTTGCAATGTTTACAAGTTGCTTTTGCAATGCTTTTCAAGGCCCGGCTTACGCCCTGTTCTGCTTTTTGAGGGCCGCGACGAGATAGACCGAGCTCGCGATCGGGAACAACGGAGCCAGCGCCGCGATGCATTCGAGGACGCGCTCGACGCCTTCTTCCTTCAGGACGTTCGAGACGATCTTGAAGACGACCGAAAGGAAGATCAGGACGAAGACCGAGTAGTTCAGGACCGGCCAGGCCTTCGAGGACTTTTTCACGTGCAGGGAGACGCAGAGCAGGACGAACGCGGTCAAGACGAGGGAGAACGCCGTCAGGGTGTACGGGGCGTGCCCGGTCAGTTCCGCGCTTAATAACCGGGGGATATCGATGACTTCCGGCGTGAGCAGGGAAGCCGAGCAGACGAGCCAGGCGTAGGTGTAGTGCCTGTTCTCCTCCTTGTACCATTCTGCGTTCTCCGCCAGCGACGAGATGAACGCGATCAGTAGGCAGGCGAAAATCAGCTCGATCGATTCGAAGGAGATTTCCGAAAGATAGTCCCCTTCCTGTCTGACCGCCGCCATCGAGATGAAGACGATAGCGAACACGATGTGGAAGATGTCGAATAACGAGAACCCGGCCGCGCAGATTTCCTGCGGGTCGTCGAAATGCTCGCGAATCTTTTCTTTTAAGTCCATGGCCGAATCCTCCTTGGAATACTTATCTATTCTATCCCGAAACCGTCGCGCCTGTTCGTTTTTTCGGGAAAACAGGCCTTCTTTCCGCGAAGGGAGGAAAAAAGAACTATGCTACAATATCGCTGTTGTCCGCTTAGGTGGAATAAGGACGGGATTTCAAACAATATGGACGAAGAAAAGAAAAAGACGAAACACGAACGGAAGATCGAAAGCATGCCGCGGAACGAACAGATCGAACGCAGCCTCGTGACCGAATTCAATTTCCCCATCTGGAGGAAGTTCTTAAAAGCTTTATCCATTTATCAGCTCGTTCAGCCGGGAGACCGCATCTGCGTCTGCATCTCCGGCGGGAAGGACTCGATGCTGCTCGCGCTCCTATTCAAGCATCTTCTGGCCTATACGGCCTTCCCGTTCGAAGTGAAGTACCTCGTGATGAATCCGGGATACAACGATCTGAACCTCGAAGTCATCAAGGAAAACCTGAAGACTTTGAAGATTCCGGCGACGATCGTTTCGACGGACATCTTCAGCATCGCCAATTCCACCGACGTCAAGCCCTGCTACCTCTGCGCCAAGATGAGAAGGGGAGCCCTGTACCGCATCGCGAAGAGCTGGGGCTGCAACAAGATCGCCTTGGGACACCATTACGACGACGTGATCGTCACGACCCTGATGAACATGCTCAACGCCGGCTCGTTCCAGACGATGCTCCCGAAACTCCATTCGGACCACTATTCGGGAATGGAAATCATCCGTCCTCTCTATCTGGTCAGGGAAGAGGACATCATCGCCTGGAGGGATTACAATCATCTCCGTTTCATCCAGTGTGCCTGCCGTTTCACCGAGAACGTCGCGACCGAACGCACCGACAGCCAGCGCGCGAATACGAAGAAGCTCATCCGGGAACTGAAGGAGACGTACTCCCCGATGGTCGAGAAGAACATCTTCCGCGCCGCGTATAACGTCAATCTCAACATGGTCTTGGGTTATAAGAAGGACGGAACGGAAGTGAACTTCCTCGACGAATACTAAGAGGAAGGGAAGAAGACAGAACAGAGGATCAAGGATCTGAAGCTCGAGGAAAAAAGCGTCCGAAAGGCCGAGGAGGAGCACGCCGAGATGCGCGTGGACGAGAGTCTGAACTACCTCCTTCATCCGGATAAGAAAGATTAAATTTCAGTCAAAGGAAAAACGCCCGGACACCCTCACGGAATCCGGACTTTTTGCTTGCGGCAAATTCGGACCGGTCAGTCCTCTTTACGGACGAAGGGAAGGAGGCTTTTCTCCGCTTCGATGGGAAGGAACACGTAGTTCCTCTTGCTTTCCTCTAGATA
>CAYUFI010000012.1:0-16499 GCA_964444175.1 uncultured Clostridiaceae bacterium
CAAAGCCCGTCAATAAAGCGGTGTTGTTACCAACACTTTGGTAAGATATCGATTTTTGCAAAATAATCGCAGGAACATACTTCGTTTTCTAATTTCTGAAATCGTAATAGCTTCCGGATTTTCTTAATAATCCGGAAGGGTCTTTTTTGATTTTCCTTTCAGGATAGGTTAAGAATGTAAGCGGATACAAAACCCAGGAGGATTTCTTATGAAGAAAAAACAGTCGCTTTTCGTTTCCTTGTCGGCCGCGTTGCTCTTATTTTCCTGCGGAGGGAACGCCTCTTCGCCGACCGTTTCAAGCGAAAATTCGGAGAAATCGGAGATGACAGAGTCTTCGGAGATGACAGAGTCTTCGGAGAAAGGCGGATCGGCTTCTGAGGACGTCTTCGATAAGAGCAGGCTGACGGATAACGTCATTCTGCACTACCGCCGCACGGACGGAGCCTACAAGGACTGGGCGATGTGGATGTGGAGCGACGGGAAGGACGGAGCGGAATACCAGATCAACGGATACGACTCGTACGGAGCGGTCTTCGCCTATCCGCTTTCGACGTTCTTCACCGACACCACGAACGCGAAGCTCGGGTTCATCGTGAAGACCAAGGGGTCCTGGGACAAGAAGGACCCGAATCCGGACCGCTTCCTGACGCTAGACACGATGACGCCGGATTCGAACGGGAATTACGAGGCCTGGCTCTGGACGGGAGTGACGACGATTTACACGAGCGAGCCGTCGAGCCCCTTCTCAATCACTTCCCTTTCGTTCACGGATTTCAAGACGATTCATCTCGAGTCGCAGTACGGGACGATCGTTTCGTACGAAGTTCTGGAAAACGGAAAGGCCATTTTGAATAAGACGCTGGCCGAAACGAAAAATTCGTTCGACATCGTCCTAGAGAACGAAATCACGCTCGGAAACGTCTATTCGGTGAAAGTGACTCTCGAGGACGGGAGCACGTTCTCCTCGAACGTCGATCTATCCGTCCTCTATCAGTCGTCCGCGTTCACGGAACGGTACGAGTACGGCGGGGACGACCTCGGGGCGACTTATACTTCCGAGAAGACGGCGTTCAAGGTCTGGTCTCCGTTCGCAAAGAAGATTGTCTTACGGATCTATGAGAACGGGACGCCTGTTTCCGTCGATGCCGTTAAAGGCTCGGACGCTTATGAGGAGACGGAGATGGTGAAAGGCGATAAAGGCGTGTTCTCACTCGAAAAGGAAGGCGATCTGGGCGGGAAATACTACACGTACGTCGTGTACTCGAACGTCTATCCGGACGGGCGCGAAATCGTGGATCCGTACGCCAAATCCGCCGGGATTGACGGATTAAGGGGCATGATCGTCGACTTTTCCAAGACCGATCCGGAAGGCTGGGACAAGTATGAAAAGGCCTTGCCTTACGACCGGAAGGAACTGACGGTGTACGAGACGCACGTCCGCGACGTCACTTCTTCGTCGACCTGGGGAGGAAAGGAAGAGAACGCGAAGAAGTTTCTCGGCTTAAGCGAGAGCGGGACGGCCTATACAGAAGGGGACGTTACGGTCCCGACCGGATTCGACCACATCCGGGATCTCGGCGTGAACGCGGTGCAGCTGATGCCGGTCTTCGATCAGGCGAACGACGAGGTCAAAGGAGATTTCAACTGGGGCTACAACCCGTTGAACTACAACGTCCTCGAAGGTTCGTACTCCTCGGATCCTTACGACGGGTACAGCCGCATCAAGGAGTTCAAGTCGGTCGTGAAGTCGTATCTCGATAACGGAATCAACATCATCATGGATGTGGTCTACAACCACGTGAATTCGGTGAACGGGCAGAATTTCGATACGCTCGCCCCGGGCTATTTCTTCCGCTACACGTCCGACGGCGGTCTCTCCAACGGCTCCGGCTGCGGGAACGAGACGGCTTCGGAAAACACGATGTTCCGTAAATTCATGGAGGATTCGACACAGTTCTGGCTGAAGGAATATAAACTCGGTGGCTTCCGGTTCGACCTCATGGCTCTCCACGATCTGAACACCATGAACGAACTGACCGCGAAACTGAAGGAAATCAATCCGAAAGTCTGCGTCTACGGGGAACCGTGGACCGGCGGATCGACGACGCTGGCCGCCGCTAAGCAGGCTTCGCAGGCGAATCTAGCCAAATACGAGGGTTACGGGCAGTTCAACGACGGGATGCGCGACGGGCTCGTGAAGTCCGGCATGTCCGCTTTCGGGGAATCTGGATTCGTCATGAACAGCCCGGCGAACGTGCAGAACATCGCTTCGGGAATCATCGGACGGACGCATACGAATTCTTCGTACGCGACGACCGATCCGGACAAGACGGTGAACTACGTCTCCTGCCACGACAATTTCACGCTGTACGACCGCTTCACCGCTTACGCGGAAACAAACGGAGTCACGCTCGATGATTCGACGAAAGAAAAGATGAACGTCCTGGCCAATTCGTTCGTGTTCACTTCCCAAGGCACGTCGTTCATGCTCGCCGGGGAGGAGATGCTCCGCTCCAAAGGCAAGGATCTGACTGTCGCCCACAATTCGTACAACGCCACCGACGAAGTGAATCAGCTCGACTATTCGAACCTCGTCAAATATCCGGAAATGAACGCGGCCTATAAGAAGCTGATTGCTCTGAAGCAGGACAGCTCCGCGTTCCATCTCAACGCAGAACAGGTCAAGGCTCTTCCGATTTATAAGTCCGCCGGTCTGATGAAGATCACCGCCTCGGACAACCACGAGTTCGTCTACGAGTTCCCTCTGACGGACGAAGGAAAGACTGTCGGAAGCGTGAAAGTCGTCCATGCGAACGCGGGAGAAGAGGGGACGGAACTCGATCCGGTCGATTTCGAAGGATACGAGCTCTATCTCGACACGCTCTCTCCGGAAAGCAGTTCCCTCAGGCTTTCTTCCTCGACCCCGGTCAAGCCGTACCAGACGATTATCGGAGTGAAAAGAAGCGCGTAAGGAATTCCGAAAAAGAAGGAAAAAGTCCGACGGAACGAACCGACGGACTTTTCCTATGATTTGATTTTAAGAAAGAAGGAAGAAGTTCCCGATCAGGAGGGACGCGCTTTCCGAACTCGAGGAATCCGCGTTCGCAAGAGGCTTCAGTATGCCGATTCCGGTCAGGATCGAGACCACGATCAGCGGAATCAGGGCGATGACCGTGTTCCGGACCATGCGGATCTTCTCTTTTCTCCATTCCCGGACGTTCATGGTCTTTACTTTCGGGACGGAGAGGATGTTCAGCACGACGACCGAGGTCAGATAGATGAAGTAGTAATTGATGAGGAAGAGATAGAAGGCTTCGCCCATCATGATCCAGCGGGAATTGGCCAGAGAATATCCGACGACGCAGAGAGGAGGCATCAAAGCCGTGGCAATCGCTACGCCCGGGATGACGTTGTTGTATTCGCCTTTCCTCGTCTGCCCGATGATGCCGGCGATGCCGCCGAAGACGGCGATGACGACGTCGTACCAGCCCGGGGAGCAGCGCGCCAGGATCTGTTCGGTCGGTTCCTTGATCGGGCTGATGAGGAAATAGAGGCAGGAAACGGTGATAGAGACGACGACCTGAATCACGAAGCCGAGCAGCCCCCGTTTGAAGATGTGGGCGTCCGCCGAGGCGGTGCCGTACGCCATCATGAGGATGCGGTTCATCAGAGGGGAAATCAGCATGGCGCCGATGATGACCGCGACTGAATTCAGGTTCAGCCCGACCGAGGCGATGAAGATGGCGCAGACCATGATGACCATGTTCGTGCCGGTGAATTTTCCCCCGCCCAGGATCCTGTCCTTGATCTCCTGATGCGTCGCCGTGTCGTCGACGATGGAGAAAAGGCGCCTGAACCAGTACCGGACGTGGTCGGTCCACTTCTTGGATTCCTTTTCTTCCTCGAGCGTGATGGCGTCCGCGACGTCGATCCTGGTCTCGTCGGTGATGACCGTATCCGAAACCGCTACGGAAACAGCGTTTTCGTTCTCTTCCGGATGCTTTTCCGCGTCCATTTTTCCTGTCCCCCTTTCTTATGCGAATATTATACGGAGAAATGAAAGCGTTGGAAGTAAAAAAGGAACAAATCCGCAGAGATTTGCTCCCTTTTTGTAAAATCTTCCGATCTACTCGGTCCGCAGCGCTTCCACCGGGTCCTTTCTCGCCGCGGCCGACGCCGGAATCAGGCCGGCGACCATGGTAAGGGCGACAGAGACCGCGATGACGATGAGCGCGGTCGACCAGGAGAGGTTCGCAATCATGCCGAGTCCTGTCGAAACGCCCAGAGTCAGGTTCATGATCAGCTCGAAGACGTAGGTCAGCGCGATGCCGAACACGCCCGAAGCAAGACCGATGATGAACGTTTCCGCGTTGAACAAATGCGAGACATCCTTCTTGCGTCCGCCGATCGAGCGGATGACCCCGATTTCCTTGATGCGCTCCATGACCGAGACATACGTGATGATTCCGATCATGACCGTCGAAACGACGAGCGACAGAGACGTGAAGGCGACCAAAGCGATCGTGACGATGCTGATGATGCCGTTCACGAGAGTGATGACGACCTGCAGGTCATCGTTGTACTTGACTTCGTCGCGGTCTTCCGCCTTCAGGGTCTTTTCCGCGTACACGACGTTCCCGTCCGCGTCTCTGGTCTCTTTCAGGACGATGTCCTGCTCCTTGTCGTTCCAGGTGTCGAGGTAATCCGTGACCTGGTATTTCTGATCGAAGTTTGTCGGATATATCTCAATCTTCGAAGGCAGATTCGAACCGCCCAGGGCGTGCAGGCTGAGGGAGTAGATGTTCATCCCCGAAGCGCCGAATCCGACTTCCGAGCCGAGCCCGAATTTTTTGGAAATGGGCTGGCCGTCGTAATAGACATCAATCTGATAATTGATACCCATACCCGCACCCACATCCGGAGAAGAGATATAAGAAGTGACATCCGTAGAACCCATGGCTTCCGCGGTGGCCTTGTACGTCGGGAAGTACTTCACGATCTCGGAATCCTTCCCGTCCGAAAGCATCTTCTCGGTAAAGGCCTTGGTGTAGTAAAGGCCGGAATTCAGCGAGCCGTAGAGCGTCCCTTCCTTCGGGGAGAGGATGCCGACGATCTTCATGTCCATTCCGTCCGTCCAGCGGTCGTCCTTCTCGTAGGTATACGTGAACGGAGACAAAGGATTCCCCGCCTGGGCCGTAAACACCGTGTCATTCGGAAAATAGGTGAATTTCTTCTTAAGAATCCTGTCGACCGCGACGGAATCGAGTTTCGCCTTCGCGTCGACCGTCTCATGGCTCGGAGTCAATTCGTCATCGTCGTTCTGTCCGGCGTAATAGTCGAGGATCGTTTCGAAATCGCTCTGGGAATAATAGCCCAGAAGCGTCATCAGGAGGTCGGTCGTCTCGTTGTCCTTATTGAGGACGAGGACCATTTCGTCCGCTTTTTCCGGATACTTTCCGGTCACGAGATCGTACTGGGACAGGATGTAGTCCGAATTCTCGAGCGTCTGGGAAACGATGCTCGACAGGCTCGAGATCAGAGAAGTGTACGCGGCGTACTTTCCGTCGTTGGCTTCCGAGAGGATGGCCTTGGCGATGCCTTCGATCCCGGTCAAGGAATACGTGGTCGTCTTTTCGGTCCCGCTATCGGCGGCGTCGCGAATCGTGACGTCCGTATAGAGGTTGTTGAACACATCGATCCCGTAATATTTCTCGATTGCCTGGTAATACTCGGCAGGCATCTGGTCGATGAAGCGGACGTAATCCTCGTTGATGTCGTTCGAAATCGCCGAGGAGGACAAGGACGCCAGCTGTTCGATCAGGTAATCGACGTCAATCTTCCCGTCGTCGATGCTGTCACGCACGGTCTTGGCCATGCCCATGCCGCTGACTTTGTTGACCATCGCGCTTAAATCCAGCGAGTTGGTCGCGACGTAGACCGGGTTGCCCGAGAGCATGTCGTCCTCGGTCCCGTCGATGTAGCCCGTGACGCCCGAAGAGACCGCCATGACCGCCGAGACGCCGACGATGCCGATGGAGGCGGCGATTGTGACGAGCGCCGTCCTCTTCATCTTGGAACGGAGGTTCTTCGCCGAGAGCTTGAAAGCCGTCCACCAGGACATCTTGGCCTTTTCTTTCTCTTTATTCGGTTCCTTCGAGAGTTCCTCGTAGGATTCCTTCTTTTCTTCCTCGAGGGAGTACGGGTTCGAGTCTCCGATGACCTCCCCGTCCTTGAGGTTGATGATGCGCGTCGAATACCGGTTCGCGAGGTCCGGGTTGTGCGTAACCATGATGACGAGCTTCTCTTTCGAGATTTCCTTGATGAGGTCCATGATCTGGACCGAGGTCACCGAGTCGAGGGCGCCGGTCGGTTCGTCCGCGAGAAGAATGTCCGGCTCGTTGACCAGGGCGCGCGCGATGGCGACCCTTTGGCACTGTCCGCCGGAGAGCTGGTTCGGCTTCTTGGTGTACATGCCCGCCAAGCCGACTTTGTCCAGGGCTTCCCTCGCCCTTTTCTTCCGTTCTTCCTTCCCGAGGCCGGCGATCGTCAAAGCGAGAGCGACGTTCTCTTCTATGTTCTCGTGCGGGATGAGGTTATAGGACTGGAAGACAAAACCGATGTGGTGGTTGCGGTAGATGTCCCAGTCGTGATCGGTGAATTCCTTGGTGGAGCGCCCCAATAGGTACAGGTTCCCGGACGTGTAGTGGTCCAGTCCGCCGATGATGTTGAGCGTCGTGGTCTTGCCGCAGCCGGACGGGCCGAGGATGGAGACGAATTCGTTCCGCCGGAACGCCAGGGTCACGCCCTTCAGGGCCGCGACTTCCATGTCGCTCGTCTTGTAGATTTTGGTGATGTTTTCAAGTCTGAGCATCTTCTCTTCTCCTTTCGCGCGAAGGACGGATTCTTTCAAGGAAAGAATACTTGATATTTTCCTCTTCCGTCACCCAAATGCTCCGATTCTTTAAGGCAGGGAGACGGAAACCGCTTCCATTCAGTCGACCTGAACGGAGAAATCCTTCCGGTACACTTTTTCGAGGACTTCCTTCGTCCCGCGCATGAATTCCTTCGCGTCTTTCTTCATCAGTTCCCCGAGCGGATAGAACTTCAGTTCCTTCGATTCCCCGTCGTTGATCTTCAGAGCGGAGGCGTCCTGAGTTTCCGTTAAGAAGAACAGGTCCAGGTAATACGTGACGTCCCCGTTCGGATAGACGTACTTCTCCTTTTCACCCGAACGGACAAAGAGCAGTCTCGCTTCCCCGATATCGAGATTCGTCTCTTCCTTCACTTCCCGTTTCAGGCCTTCCAAAGCCGTCTCGCCCAGATCGAGCCCTCCCCCGGGTACGCAGAGTTCCCCGGTGTCGCTTCTTTTTTCGAGCAGGACTTCCCCCTGCGTATTCAGGATCACCGCGGCGACCCCGACCGAGAGGACTTCCCCGTGGCCGACGTACGAGCGGATATAACGGATGTAGTCTTTCATGAGTATTTTCTTCCCTCTTCTCATTCTAACTTGAATCCGGGAAGAAAGGGGAAGCGAAAGGTTTTCGAAACCTGTTTCCTGTTATGGTAAAATGAATCACCGAAAAGAGATACCCGTATGAAAAAGACCCGTCTGATCCTGCTGTCCGTGTTCGTCCTCCTAACTTCCTGCTCGCACGGAAGTTCTGTCTTTCCGCCTTCCGCTTCGGAAGAAATCCCCAGCGAAACGTCCTCGGAAAAAGAGGAATCTTCCTCCCAAACGAGCAAGGCCGCTACCGACAGAAAGATTTCCTTTTACGCAATCAACGACTTCCACGGGGCGGTCGACGAAAGCGGGAACGATGCCGGAATTCTGAAAATTGGGTCGTATCTCAAGGAAAAGAAGAAAGAAGGTAACACCGTCCTGATCAATTCCGGGGACATGTTCCAGGGTTCGCTCGCCTCGAACTATAACTACGGGGCGCTGCTGACCGACTGCATGAACACAATCGAGTTCGACTGCATGACTTTGGGCAACCACGAGTTCGACTGGGGACAGGGCGTCATTGCGAAGAACCGCGCCAGAAAAGATTCGGTCACCTCTTATCAGACGCCGTTTTTAGGGGCGAACATCTACCGGTACGACATCGATACGGACAAAACCTTAGGATTCGCGGATCTGACAGATTCTTATATGGTCACCGTTCTCGACAACGGCCTGAAGGTCGGAATCATCGGGGAAATCGGAACGGACCAGATCACTTCGATCACGTCAAATTACGTCGACGATCTGACGTTCACCAATCCCATTTCCAAGGCCGAGGAACTTTCGGACGAGCTGCGCACGCAGAAAGGCTGTGACGTCGTCGTCCTTTCTTTCCACGGGGACGTTTCCGAACTGATGGGGACGGGTCTTACAGACGTCAGCCCGGTCTCGGACAAACGCTACATCGACGCCGCCTTCTGCGCCCATACGCATAGGAGGGAACTCGAAGAAGAGAACGGCGTCCCGTTCATCCAGTCCGCCTGCTACGGGCAGTACATCGGAAACGTCGAGCTGAACGTCTCGCCCGAGGGGAACGTGACCTGCCACACGTACACGAATCTCAAAGCGCTTAACTGCGTCCCTTCCGAATACGACGCGCGCCTTTCCGAAATCGTCAGTTCGTACGAGGCCGAATCGGATAAAGCCGGGGACGAAGTCCTCGGGACAATTTCATCGTACCTGAGCAAGGGCGAAGTCCCGCTGCTCGTGACCGAGGCGATGGCGGATGCGGCAGAAGACGCCGGATATTCCATCGACTACGCGGTCTGCAACACGGGCCGCTCGGCATTATACGCCGGAAAGGTCGATTACCGGGCGCTCTACAGGGCCATTCCGTTCGATAACGAAATCTACATCGCCGAAGTCAAAGGCTCCGAACTGAGGAACGAGATTCAATGGAATGGGATGACCCGTCTCGATCCGAAACCGTTCGAAGAATCCAAGTATTACACGATCGCCGTCATCGATTACCTGGCGACCCACCGGAATTCCTCGAGAGATTACGACTACTTCCCTTCGCTCAACATCGTCGGGAGCTTAACAAAAGACGGCAGGCCTTACCGCTACCGGGACGTCACCGCGGACTATCTCCGCTCGCAGGGAACCGTCAAAATCGATTCATCATCCGCGAAGCACAACACAGCTCTTCTCGGTTCTTCCGTCACGTTATAGGCGGGAAATAGACAGGTAAAAAAAGCGAAGGGCTCAGTCCTTCACTTTTTCATGGGCGAAATGGTCGTAGAGCGTCCGGATGGAATGTTCGAAATCCTTATTCGAGACGCCGACGATGATGCTGTATTCCTGGACGTCCTGGTCGATCAGGACGATGTTGATTCCTTCCTGTCCGAAGACCGAGAGGATGCGTCCGGACGTGCCAGGCTTCTTGACCATGTTTTCTCCGACGACCGCAATCAGGGCGATGTCGTTCACTTCCCCGATGGATTCGATGTCCTCGATCCGGTTCAGTTCCGAGACGAGGTCGTAATACCGTTCCTCAAGTTTTGCCTTTTCGAAGACGACCGTGAACGAATCGATCGACGTCGGGACGTGCTCGACCGCGACGTGGTATTTCGCAAAGAGGTTGAGCACCTGGAGCAGGACCGTGAGCTTATCAGCGTTTCTCTTTTTCATAAACACCAGCGCGGAGTAATTCTTCTTCCCGGTAATGCCCGTGATGAGGTGGTGCGTCTTGTTAACCGTGTTCCGCTCGATGTACGTCCCGCCTTCTTCCGGGGCGAAGGTGTTGAGAATCAGAATAGGAATATTCTCGTCGGCAAGAGGAAGCACCGTCTCCTGATGGATGACGTTCGCCCCCATCGAGGAGAGTTCCCTCAGCTCGTTATAGGAAACGTAGGAGATTCTCCTCGGGTTCGGGACGAAAGCCGGATTGCACATGTAGAATCCCGAGACGTCGGTGAAGTTCTCGTACAGGTTCGCGTGGCAGCCTTTGGCCAAATACGAACCCGTGACGTCGCTTCCGCCTCTCGAGAACAGGCAGATGGAGCCGTTCGGGTACGACCCGTAGAATCCCGGGACGACCATGTAGTCGTGCTCGAGGGAGGCCTTCTCGATCCGGGCGTTCGTCTCCGCGTCGTTGACCTTCGAATCGTAATCGAAACGGATCAGGTCCTTCGAATCGACGAAATCGAATCCGAGATAACCCGCCATCAGTTTCGCCGAAAAGTATTCCCCGCGCGAGACCAGTTCCTCCTCTGAAATCGAATTCGCCTCGATCCGTTCCGCAAGGCGGTCGAATTCCTCTTCGAGATGGCACTGCAGACCCAGTTCGTCCTGAATCTTCAGATAGCGGTTTTCGACTTCCTTCAGCAGAGGTGTCGCGTCGACGTGGTACTTCCTGTGCTGGTAGATTAGATACAGCAGATCCGTAATCTTGTTATCGGATTTATCCGCCTTTCCCAAGGCGGAAACGACGACGACATGACGGCTTTTATCGGAAGTGACAACTTTCTTGACCTGTTTGAATTTTTCCGGGGTGGCGACCGAGGATCCGCCGAATTTGCAGACTTTGTACATCGTTATTTTCCTTCCCTGGCGATGATGGCTTTAACAATCTGAACCGCGTTCGACGCCGCGCCCTTGCGGACGTTGTCCGCGCAGGTGTAGAGGAGCAGGCCGTTATCGACGGCGAGGTCCTTGCGGATCCTCCCGACGTAGACGTCGTCGGTTCCTCGGGCAATAGTCGAGACCGGATAAACGTGGTGCGCCGGATCGTCGAGGACCTTGATGCCCGGATAGGCCGAGAGGACTTCTCTCGCCCTTGAGACCGAGACGGGCTTCTCGAATTCAGCCTGGATCGAAACTCCGTGTGCCACCGGAACCGGGACACGGACGCAGGTCGCCGAGATCCGGATGGAACCGTTATGGAGAATCTTCCTTGTCTCGTTGACCATCTTCATTTCTTCCTTGGTATAACCTTCGTCGTTGAAGACGTCGATTTCCGGAATGCAGGTCTTCGAGATGTCGTACGGATAGAACTGATTCTTCTCCCCTCTCTGGCAGCGTTCGAGATCGTCTAGCCCTTTCTTCCCCGAACCGGATACGGACTGGAAGGTCGTGTACGTAACCTTGGTCAGTCCGAACTCGTCGTCCAGCGGTTTTAGAGGCAAAACGGACTGAATCGTCGAGCAGTTCGGATTCGCGATGATTCTCGATTTGGTCAGGTAATCGTCCAGATTGATTTCCGGAACAATCAGGGCGCAGTCCGGATCCATTCTCCAGCAGGACGAATTGTCCACGACGAGCGCGCCTTCTTGCTCGGCGATTGGCGCCCATTCCTTACTGACGGAAGCCCCGGCGGAGAACAGAGCGAAGTCAACTCCTTTAAAGCATCCCTTCTCCAGCCCGCGCACTTCGACTTCCTTTCCTTCGAACGGAAGTTTCTTCCCGACGCTTCTAGGCGAGGCGAAGGCTCTTAACTCCCTTACTGGGAGATGATATTCCTCGATAACTTTTAAAAACGTCCTTCCGACTAGACCCGTCGCTCCGACGACGGCAAACACGTATTCTTTCATGATTCTTCCTCCTTACTCTTCCAGTAGGCAGACGAATTTCGCCTGTTCCAGCTCTTCTTTCTTCGGGGAAACGGCTTTTTTCATCTCCCCGTCCTGCGAGAACAGCAGATACGTCCCGCTGAAAGAAGCAGCGATGCCGAGCTTCCCTTCCAGTTCCGGATAAGGGTACGCGCATCTTTTTTGAACCCGGACGAGATCGCTTAGGATTGCGCTCGCGGTCGGATACCGTCCCGCGCCTTTTCCGACGTACTCGAGTTCCCCGTTATAGCGATCTTCGATCAGTATGGCGTTCGTCTCGTTCCTTACGCCAGCCAGTGGCGAAGACGCCCTGTACGCGCAGGGAACGACCAGGACACTGTACGAATCCCCCTGTTTTTCGATCCGCACGGTCTCTTTCAAGACCCGGCGCATTTCCCGGATTTTTTCTAAAATCTTCGCGTCGATGTTCTCGATTCCGAAATGCGGGATATCTTCGTTCCGCACTTCCTTTTTGGAAACGAGGCTTGTCAGGATGTTCGCCTTCCGCACGAGGTCGATTCCCTCCAAGTCGGCGGACGGATCTTTTTCGGCGAAGCCTTTCAGCTGGGCTTCCTTCACGGCGTCCAGAAACGGAAGGTTCTCTTCCTGCATCTTCGTCAGGATGAAATTGTCCGTACCGTTCAGAATTCCTTCCAGCGAGACGATTTCGTCGAAATCCTTCTGGACCGTCAGTAAATAGATGAGCGGGATTCCTCCTCCGACCGAAGCTTCGAACTGGAAGTAAACCCCGTGTTCGTTGGCGAGCTTCAAATATTCCCCGAGATGCTTCGAGACGGTCTCCTTGTTCGACGTGACGACGTGCTTTCCGTTCTTCAAAGCTTCCGTAATGACCGGATAAGCCTTCTCGTCCCCGCCGAGGCATTCGACAACGGCGGAAACGGCCGGATCGGAGAGAATCTTCCCCGCGTCGGTCTCGAGCAAATCCCCGAGTTCCCCGTACCGGGACGGGCGTTCGAAGATCTTCACGACCTTCATGTTCTTCTGAGAGGAGACCATGTCATAAACGCCTCTTCCGACAGTCCCGTATCCGAAAAGAGCGATGTTAAGCATGGGCGCTGACCTCCACTTTCGAGACATACGGCAGATTGCTCAGTTCCTTCGAAAGCTCTTCCAGCGAGCAATCCGCTTTCGAATAATCGATTTTTATCGAGACGAACGCGACATCGTGCATCGGCGTGTTCTGATAGATGTTCAGCACGTTCGCCCGGTGATGCGAGATGACGTTGAGGACGGAATTGAGAACGCCTTCTTTGTCTTCGACTTTGACGGAGAAGACGGCGCTCTTCTTCTTTTCCTTTTCTTCCGGACGGAAGACGAAGTCGCGGTACTTGTAGAAGACGCTGCGCGAGATTCCTTCCTTGCGGCACGCGTCGGAGACATTCATCCCCGAGCGGGAAATGTCTTCTTTGGCCAGGACGACTTTGAGCAGCGCTTCCGGTAGCTTCGAGACGCTGACGAGCAGATACGAATCATTCATCATCTTTTTTCCTCCTCTAGGATCTGAGCACCCTTGGAATCCGTCCGGACGTCCTCGATCCGGTAGGAAACGAGCTTGTCGTTTAATTCCGATAAAGCCGAAGTGAAAGCCTTCTCTTCTTTAGGGGTCGTAAAGGCAATCATCGTCGAACCGGAGCCGGAAATCGTGAACGGAATCCCGTATCGTTCAAAAACTCCGTCAATTACCTCGTAATCCGGAATCAGCTTCTTCCGGTACGGCACGTGCAGACAGTCCTTCACGGCTTCTTTTAACAGGGCCGCGTTTCCTTCTTTCAGAGCGGAAAGAAGAAGCAGGAGATGGGAGGAAGTGTAGACCGCGTCCTCCCTTGAGACGAAACCGGGCAGAACCTTCCTCGCCTCTTTGGTCGACACTTCGAACGGCGGGATGAACAGGTGGAACGTCCAGTCCGGATGTACTTCTTCTTTTAAAAACGCGTGCGAATCCCCTGTCTTCGCCGAGCAGACCAGTCCGCCCAAGAGGCAGCACGCGGCGTTATCCGGATGGCCTTCTAGTCTAAGTGCGAGTTCTAGGACTTCTTTTTTGGAGAGTTTCCTGTTCAGCATCTCGTTCGCCCCGAGAAGGCCGGTCAGGATGCCGGCGGCGGAACTTCCTAAGCCTCTTGAAATTGGGATTTCCTGTTTCTTCTGGACAATCCGTACGGGAATAGGAGACATTTTCAGATTCTCGAACACGGTCTTATACGAAGAAAGGACGAGGTTCTCTTCCCCGTTCAGGGATTCGAATCCTTCCGCGGAAAATTCGGACGACGGGAGGAATTCCGTCTCGTTATAAAGGCTTAAGGCGATGCCGGCGATATCGAATCCGGGCCCGAGGTTTGCGCTCGTCGCGGGAACTTTCACCATGAACGGACGCGGTTCGAGATGCCTTTGGGCTTCTTCCTTGCTTAACGGATACGCTTCGGTCGAAGAGGAAAGGACCTTCTTCATGGCCGAAGGAAGGGAAAGAGGTGAGTTTTGCAGAAGATTCTCCAAGGGAGATAAAGAGGGGTCTAGCTGAATCTTCAGGGCTTTCAAAACGGTCTCGGGGAATTTCAGAGGAGAGGCGGTCGATACGAGCAGGACACGGCGGGGAGAATTTTCTTTCTCATGGTACTTCTTATAGGCCGCGTAGGCGACGGCGCTGTGCGGATCGAAGTAATACGAATGTTCCTTTACTCCTTCGCGCATGGCTTGTTCGGTCTCTTCCTCGGAGGCGCAGTACGCAGAAAATTCCTGACGGATCCTTGATAATTCGTCCTGAGTAATTTCGAATTCCTTCTTTTCCTTCAGATCCTTCATCTCCTTCGATACGGTCTTTTCGTCCGAATAGTGGAACAGGAGACGCTCGAGGTTCGAGGAAATCAAAATGTCCATGCTCGGGGAAATCGTCTTGATAAATTTCCGGTGAAGGTCGTACTTCCCGGTCGAGAAGAAATCCGTGAGGATCCGGTTTGAGTTCGAAGCGACGACGAGCTTATGGATTGGCAGAGACATCCTCTTGGCGTAGTATCCGGCTAGGATATCCCCGAAGTTCCCGCTCGGGACGATGGCGTCGATTTTTTCTCCTTCACGAATCTTCCCTTCTTCGACTAGGGAGATATACGAAGCGTAATAATACACGATTTGAGGAAGGAGACGCCCGATGTTGATGGAGTTCGCGGACGTGTATCCGTCCTTTTCCTTTTGGACGAGGAGCTTCTTGATCAGGGACTGGCAGGTATCGAAGTTGCTGTCTTTTAAGGCGTAGGCACGCGCGGAAGGACCTGTGAAATAAAGCATCTGCTTTTCCTGCAGCGGGGCGACTCCGCCTTCGGGATAGAAGACCGTGACGGGGATGCCAGATTCCGAGAAGGAGGAAAGGACCGCCGAGCCGGTATCCCCGCTCGTCGCGGTCAGGATGTGGACGGGCTTCGTCCCCGGATGTTTCTTCTTCGCTTCTTCCAATAGATACGGAAGGATCGACAAAGCCATGTCCTTGAACGTCAGAGTCTGACCGTGGAACAGTTCGAGGACGGAAAGGTTTCCGAAGTGGGCGAGTCCGAAGATCTCTTTTTCGAAATGGGCAGAATCGTACGCCTTTGAGGCGCACGAACGGATTTCTTCCTCCGTATAATCGTCGAGATAAAGAGAGAGGATCTTCAATGCGAGCTCCGCGTAGGAAAGATTTTTCAGATTTCGGTAATCCAAAGCGGGAATTTCTTGCGGAACAAAAAGGCCTCCGTCGGGGGACAGCCCGTCGAGAATCGCCGCGGACGCGTGAACCCGAATGGAAGAATTTCTGGTGCTTATGAACATTTTTCTGTACCTGCCTCTGATAGTATAGTCTGTACTTGTCTTATATACAAATGTATTTCTTATGAGGACACTCCCGCCTTCAAGCGGATGACGGAGTAAGCCGTATTCTTCCCCGCCTTTGCACCATCGGTCATGGCTTTCTTGATAGGCCTATCTCCCCGCGAACCATGATAGAGGCGGAGATTCATCGCAGCGTCCGGTTTTCCATTTCGTCCTTCTTTTGATAGAATAAAGTTAAGAAGGAAGCCAGGTATGCCGAAAGAAGAAATTTCAAAAGAAAAGATCGATGAAACCTACACAGGGATTTCTTTTTTCCTGCGCGATTCGAAGATCCGCGTCAACGACGTGTTCTCCTACCCGGTCGGAGAAATTTATTCGATCGACCGTCCGCTCGTGCTGACTTCCGAGGAACCGGATCTGCCCTCCGGGACGAGGATCTATGTCGCGACGAACCGGGCCAGACCGGAAGCGGACAAAAAAGGAAATACCTCGCTTACGAGCGTGGTCCTATCGGCACATTCCAAGTTCAAGCTGATTACCCGCCTCACGTCCGTGACACAGGCGGTGCTGTTCTTCCTGCATGTTCCCGACGAGGGATACGAGGCGTTCCGGGGAGAGCCTTCGGAAGTGGACCGTCTGCTGACGAACGTCGTCAAAGGCGCCTTCGAAGACGAGACGGCGGGAAGGAAATCCGGTTCGCCGGACAAAACTTACGAAAGCTCGGTCTGCCCCGACTTCCGCCCGATTCCCAAAACCAAAGCCTGAGAAAAAGAGAACTCCTGAAAGCCGGAGTTCTCTCTTTTTGTTTATTTTCCTTCGCGTTCCTGGATGTTCGAGAGCATCAGCTTGATGCGGTTTTCCTGATTGACCTTGGTCGCGGAAGGATCGTAGTCGATCGCGGCGACGTTCATGTCCGGGCTGAGTTTCTTGAGCGGTCGGATCATGCCTTTCCCGACGATGTGGTTCGGCAGACAGCCGAACGGCTGGCAGCAGACGATGTCGCGCACGCCGCCTTCGGCCATCGTGACCAACCTGCGCGTGCAGCGCGAACTGAACGAACGGGCATCATTGTCGCTCGACGTGCTGAATCTGTTCGACCGACGCTATTTCGACATCGCCTACGGCCAGGACTACCG
>CAYUFI010000012.1:16509-34330 GCA_964444175.1 uncultured Clostridiaceae bacterium
CCCCCTGATCGATGATCTTGGACGTGTTCTTCCGGATGGTCTCGAAGTCGTCGAAGGGGACGTACTGGGTCCCTTCGAGCATCTTCGACTGTTTCCGCGTCATGGAGAGGAGGATCTTATACCCGAGCTTGGCGAAGACGTGGGAAACCCTGTTCCTTCCGTAGCGCTTATAGTCGTTTTCGGAATTGACGAGGCAGTAGAGCAGGAACTCCATCAGGGAAGGATTATGCACCTCGCAGCCTTCCGAGACGAGGAACTCGTTCAAATCGTTATTTGCCAGAGCGCTGTATTTGACGTAGATTTCCCCGACGATTCCGACCTTCGGTTTCCGTTTTTCCGGAATTTTGATTTCGTCGAAGGCACGAATCATGTATCGGTAATTCTTCTTCACCTGATAGAACCCGTGTCCGTTCATACGTTCCTTGATGTAGTTGAAAACATCGTCGCGGATTCTGTCCGCCTGTCCTTTTTCCGTTTCGTACGGGCGGGTCTGGTTGTAGAGGTTCATCAGCATGTCCCCATACAAGACGCAGTACATGCCTTCTAACAGCATCTTCGGCGTGAACGGGAGGGAGCGTTCCTTCTCGAGACCGGAGACGTTGAGCGAGAGGACCGGAACCTGCGGGAACTGGTCCTTCATGGCCTTGCGGATGAGCGAGATGTAGTTCGAGGCGCGGCAGCCTCCGCCGGTCTGAGTCATCAGAACGGCCGTGTTGGTCAGATCGTATTTCCCCGACTGCAGTTCGGAAATGAACTGTCCGGTGACGAGGATGGCCGGGTAGCAGGCGTCGTTATGGACGTACTTCAGGCCGGTGTCCTTGACGATTCTTCCCTTGGTCTCGCACATCTTCATACGGTAGCCGTGCTTGGTGAACATGTCCGCGAGGAGGCGGATGTGGGAAGGGAGCATGTCCGGAATCAGGATCAGCGTTTGTTTTTTGCGCAGTTCCTTAAAGAAACGCGAGCGTTCAGACATTCTTCTCTTCCTCCTCGTTCTTTTCCTCGATGGCCGCCTTCAGGGAGCGCAGGCGGATGCGGGTCGCGCCGAGGTTACTGATTTCGTCAATCTTCAGCTGCGTGTAGATCTTCTCGTTCTGTTCGAGAATCCTGCGCACCTCGTCGGTCGTGATGGCGTCGAGCCCGCAGCCGAACGAGACGAGCTGGACCAGGTTCATGTCCTTCTGGGTCGAGACGTAGGATGCCGCCTCGTAGAGACGGGCGTGGTACGTCCACTGGTTCAGGACCCCGGTCTTCACCTTGTCCTTCACTTTGTAGGCGACACTGTCCTCGGTGACGACGGCGAAATCGAGGGAGTTCAGGAGCTTGTCGATCCCGTGGTTGATCTCCGGGTCGACGTGGTACGGACGACCGCAGAGGACGATGATCGGTTTATGTTCCTTCCGCGCGGAAGAAATGATCTCATCCGCCTTGGAACGGATGTCCTTAAAATACGCTTCGAGCGCCTCGAACCCTTTGTCGAGCGCTTTGCGCACTTCGTGTTTTTTAACCCCGTACGGCGAAAGCATCTTCGTCAGGGTTTCGGCGGTCTTGGAACGGTTGTTGAGATCGATGAACGGGTCGCGGAAGTTGTTCGCGTTCAGAGCGAGGTTATTCTTCTTCAGCAGTTCCCCGTAATAGGCCACTACCGGGCAGTTGAAGTGGTTGTCGCTCTTTTCCTCGTCGATGTTGTACGACGCGGCCGGATAGAAGATGAAATCGACCTTCTTCTCGAGCAGTGCCTCGATGTGCCCGTGCATAAGCTTGGCCGGGTAGCAGACGGTATCGGAAGGAATCGTGTGCTGGCCTTTGAAATAGAGATCCCGCGAGGATTCGCCGCTGATTTCGACGTTGAATCCGAGTTCGTGGAAGAACGCGTCCCAGAGCGGGAGCTGTTCGTACATGCCTAAGGACAGAGGGAGACCCACGGTCGCCTTGGCCTTTTCGTAATTCGGTAAGAGCTTACTCAGACGCTTATATTTATACGCGTACAGATCGAGCGCGTCGGATTTGATTGGTTTTCCTTCGCCCTTTTCGCATTTGTTCCCGGAAATGAACGAGCGCTTGTCCGCAAAGAGGATGATGGTCAGGTTGCAGTGCGCGCCGCAGCCCTTGCAGACGGTAGGGAACGACCGATACGAGAAGCGCTCGAGTTCTTCCTTCGTGATGAATTTCTTTCCGGAGGCGTTTCCTTTCTGTTTGGCGTAGAGCGCCGCGCCGAAAGCGCCCATCAGCCCGGCGATGGTCGGACGGACGACTTCGCGTCCGGTTTCCATCTCGAAAGCGCGTAAAATCGCGTCGTTCAAAAACGTCCCGCCCTGGCAGACGATCTTCTTCCCGAGCTGGTCGGGGGAGGTGAAACGGATGACCTTGTAGAGGGCGTTCTTGACGATGGAGGAGGAAAGGCCGGCGGAAATGTCCGGTAAACTTGCCCCTTCCTTCTGCGCCTGCTTGACGCTTGAGTTCATGAAGACCGTGCAGCGCGATCCGAGCTCGACCGGATGTTTCGCGTAGAGTCCGAGCCGGGCGAAATCCTGCACACCCATGCCCATCGCGTTCGCGAAAGTCTGGATGAACGAGCCGCAGCCCGAGGAGCAGGCTTCGTTGAGCATGATGGAATCGATGGTGCCGTTCTTGATGCGGAAGCACTTCATATCCTGCCCGCCGATGTCGATGATGAAATCGACGTCCGGTTCGAAGTAGGAAGCCGCCTTGTAGTGCGCGACGGTCTCAACGAGGCCGTATTCGACTTTTAGCGACGACTGGATCAGGTTCTCGCCATATCCGGTGACCGCCGAAGTAACGATGTTCAGTTCCGGCGAGGCTTTCGCGTAGATGTCCTTCACCTGGCTGACGATGGTGTCGATCGGACGCCCTTTGTTCGTGGAATAGGACTGGTAAAGGATCTTGTTGTCCTCGGAAAGAAGGATGAGCTTGGTCGTTGTCGACCCGGCGTCGATGCCGAGGTAGGCGTTTCCTTTATACGTTTCAAGCGGAGCGTAATCGACGTGAAAATCGTCGTGGCGCTTCTTGAAAGCTTTGTATTCTTCTTCGGAATGGAAGAGCGGCTTCCCGTAGATGATGGCGTCGCTGAGTTCCGCGTTCAGGATATCCTGATCGAGTTCGTCGAGCGTATAGGTCTTGCTGTTCTTCCCGGCGAAAAGAGCGGCACCGATAGCCATGAAGACCGGGGCGTTCTCCGGGAAAAAGGAGGATTTTTCATCGAGGTTCAGACGGTCGACGAACGCTTTCTGCAGGCCTTTCAGGAAATGCAGAGGTCCGCCTAAAAACAGGACGTTCCCTTTAACTTCGCGCCCCTGGGCGAGTCCGGAGAGGGTCTGGTCGACGACCGCGCGGAAGATGGACATAGCGACGTCTTCCCTGGCCGCGCCCTGGTTGAGCAGCGGCTGGACGTCGGACTTGGCGAAGACCCCGCAGCGCGAGGCGATCGGATAGATTCTCTTGTAGTTTAGGGCGAGCCTGTCGAGTTCGGAGATGTCGACGTCGAGCAAAGCGGCCATCTGGTCGATGAACGCGCCGGTCCCGCCCGCGCAGGATCCATTCATGCGCTCCTCGAGCCCGCCGGTCAGGAAGATGATCTTGGCGTCTTCCCCGCCGAGCTCGATGACAACGTCGGTCTGCGGATAAAACGCGTTGACGGCCAAAAAAGCCCCCTGGACTTCCTGGACGAAGGGGATGCCGCTCCGCTCGGAAAGGCCGAGACCGGCCGAACCGGTGATGCAGACCTTGAAGACTTTGTCCGCGAACTTTCCGCGGATGGCTTCAATCTGTTTCGACGCGGCTTCCTTGACTTTCGAAAAATGACGCTCGTAATGCGAGTAGAGGACGTTGTTGTCTTTGTCGAGGACGACGGTCTTGACGGTCGTCGAGCCGACGTCGATCCCCAACCGGTAGATTTCTTTTTTTTCTTCGTTCATCTCTTCAGTGTTTCCAGACGGATAAGACGGATTCTTTTTCCGCTTTATTTAATGTACGCACTTTCCGCGGGCGAAACAAGAAAAAAGCAAAACCTAGTTCCCGTAGGGAAAGAAAAACTATACATTCGCGGGCAGTTGTTAGTCCAGATGGGCTTTGATGTAGTCCTCGCAGGCCTTTAAAGCCTTCGAGCGGTGGGACACCGAATCCTTTTCTTCGGCGGTCGCCTGTCCGAAGGTCTTCTTCAGTTCGGTGCTGTAGAAGAAAGGATCGTAACCGAAGCCGTGTCCGCCGAGAATCGAGTCGAGGATGATGCCTTCGGTCTTCCCGACGAAGACGTGGTCCTCCCCGTCGAAATTGACTAGGGAGATGGCGGCGGTGTAGTTGGCGCTGCGGTCGGCCTTGCCCTTCAGCATTTCCTGCAGGGCCTTCATCTTCTCCGTGTACGGGCTTCCTTCCATGAAGCGGGCCGAGTGGATGCCCGGGAACCCGCCGAGGGCGTGAATCTCGAGCCCGGAGTCATCGGCGATGACGATGCGGTCTTTTAAGCGGTCGCCGACGTCGTGCGCCTTGATGAGGGAATTTTCCTCGAAGGTCGTCCCGGTCTCCTCGGCTTCGATCTTCATCCCAAGATCAGCGATCGAGGAGACGGTGAACCCGAGGGGTTCGAGCATCCTTTTGAATTCGGCGACCTTGCCCGGGTTATGGGTGGCGATGACGACTTCGTTCTTTTCCATATTGTCTGATTTCCTTCCACGGCCATTATAGACCATAAAAAGGCCTTTTCCGAACAGGAGAACGGGAAGAAAATCCGGTAGAGAGCCCATGGGGAGGACGTAGAAAGACAGTAGAGAGACTCTACGGAGGTTCTTTTTTATAATCGGAACAGAAAGTAAACGCGTCTTTTGCACGCGGGTCAAGAAGGAGGCGAATACCCTATGGCGGACGAGTCTTATGTGGTCTATACGGATTCCTGCGCGGATTTGAGCAAGGATCTGGTCGAAGAGGCGGACATTCACGAATGCGAGCTTTCTTTCCTCTTGGAAGGAAAGTCGTATCTCAATTATTACGACCAGCGGGAAATCTCGACCCACGAGTTCTTCGAGAAGATGCGGAACGGAGAGGTCGTCAAGACTTCGCAGGTCAGCCCGGGCCAGTTCCTCGAAGCCTGGGACCCGGTCCTGAAATCCGGAAAGGATATCCTTTACATCGCTTTCGCCTCGGCGCTTTCCGGCACGATCAACAGCGCGAGGGAAGCCAAGGAATATCTGAACCAGAACTATCCGGAGCGCACGATCGAGATCGTGGACTCCAAGTCGGCTTCGACCGGTCAGGGATTTTTGGTCTACGAAGCCGGGAAGAACCGTCTGAACGGCATGAGCTTGAAAGAGAACAAGGAATGGATCGAGACGCGCCGCCTGCATCTCGCCCACTGGTTCACTATCGACGATCTGAACATCCTGAAGCGCGGCGGCCGTCTTTCCGCGTCCAAGGCGTTCTTGGGGACCATGTTCCGCTTGAAGCCGGTCCTGCACGTCGATAACGACGGCAAGCTCGTCCCGATGCAGACCGTCCGCGGAAGGAAGCAGTCGCTGATGGCGATGATCCAGCGTTTTGCCGACACGGCCATCGAGCCGGAGAAGAATCCGGTCATGATCGTCCAGGCCGACGACATGATCACGGCGAAGTGGCTCGGGGACAAGCTGAAGCAGGATTACCGCGTCCCGAAAGTGACCTACTGCGACCTCGGTCCGGTCATCGGGGCCCACTGCGGTGGAAACACGATAGGGCTTTTCTTCTGGGCAACGGAGCGTTAAAATAAATTTGATTTCTTTCTCATTTATTTTAGTGAGATTCAAAGTGAGGTTATTTTAAAGTGTTCAGAAACAGCATAAACAATGAACCCTGCGTGCGTGTGTTCGCTCTCGGCGGTTTGGACGAGAGTGGGAAAAACATGTACTGCATCGAGACCGTGGATTCGATCTTCGTCATCGAAGCCGGTCTGAAATACCCGGATATCTCGAATCCGGGCGTCGACTACATCATCCCGGACATGGATTATCTGAAGAACCGCGCCAGCAAGATTAAGGCGGTCATCGTTTCCCATGCCCACGACGACGAGTACGGAGCCCTTCCGTATTTCTTAAAGAAAGTCGCGAACGTCCCGATCTACACGACCGAGACTGTCAGAAGCTTCGTCATGGCGGATTACCAGAAGCGCTACGGCTCTCTGTTCCATTTTCACATTATCAAACCGTCGGACGATCTGATGATCTCGGGCTACCCGTTCCATTTCTTTGAAACGTCCCACACGGTCGCCGAATCCTTCGGGTTCTCGGTCGACACGCCGGCCGGCTCGATCGTCTATACCGGGGACTACATCTCGGATTTCTCCGCGACGGGCCACTTCAAGTTCGACCTTTCGAAGATCGCCAAGATCGCCGAGGAACACAAGACGCTGCTCATGATGGCCGAATCCGCGGGCGCGGACAAGCCGGGCATCGTTTCGCCGACGCATAAGCTCACCCCGCACATCCGTTCCTTCATCGAGGACGGGGAGCACCGCGTGATCATCGCCTGCTACACGCAGAACATGTACATCATCAACGAGGTCATCCAGCAGGTCATCAAGAACCACAAGAAGCTCGTCATCACGAACGACCAGTTCCTGAACATGCTTCCGAGCTTCATCGCCAACGGTGACCTCATCGTTCCGCGGGCGAACCAGTGCGCCATCACGGAAATGAAGAACTGCAAGCCGGAGGACGTCGTCGTCCTGATGACCGGTTCGGGAGAAGAACTCTACAACAGCATCGAGGACATTGCCCGCCACGAAGCCAAGGACCAGCTCCTCGAGTTCACCGAGAACGACGTCGTGATCCTCGCCTGCCCGTCGGTCCCTACGACCGAAGTCAAGCAGGTCGAGATGCTCGACACGCTCTACCAGACCGGCGCCAAGGTCGTCAACCTCACCCACAAGGATCTTTCTTCCATGCACGCGCAGGAAGAGGATCTGAAGATGCTGATTTCCATCTTCAAGCCGAAGTACTACATGCCTGTAGAAGGTCCGTTCCGCCTCATGATGGCGAACGCGAAAGTCGCGAATTCCGTCGGTTACGATCCGGATAACATCTTCTTGATGGATAACGGGATGTCTCTGAATTTCGACGCGGCGGGACGCCCAATCCTTCCGATCCAGTCCCTCTTCACCCCGGGCAATGTCTTCGTCGACGGTCTCGGCATCGGGGACGTCCGTTCGAACATCATCGACGAACGCACGAAGATGGCCTCGGGCGGCGTCATCATCCTGAGCGCCCTCTACTCTTCCAAGAAACACAAAGTCATCGGGGAACCCGACGTCAAGATGCCGGGTTTCGTCCTCGAGTCGGGAAACGAGAGCGTCAAGAAAGTCATCCTTCAGATTTTCAAGGACTATCTGACTCAGCTGACCGCGATGCCCAATCCGGATCCGGTTCCGGTCATGCAGAAGTGCATGAAGCAGATCAGCCAGGAGATGCAGCGCCAGATTCACAAGGATCCCCTGATCCTGCCGGCGGTCGTCGACATCGACAACCCACAGTCTCCGGACATCAAGGCCGAACCGGCCTCCCGGTAAAATCCGTTCAATCGAAAACACCGATCTGCGAAAGGTCGGTGTTTTCTTTATGCTTTTCAAATTTTACTTCTTTTCGTCTTTCGGAAGAGGGGTGAGAGATCGCGGCGAGAGGGATTTCAAAGCGGTCTCCGTTCCGTCCTCGGAGACGATTTTGATCCGGTATTTTCCTTCGAACGGCAGCGCTTCCTCGACGGTGCCTTTCTGTTTCTTTCCGCCTTTGATGCGGACGAGCACTGTGTCACCGACTTCGTAGATTGGGGATTTCCCGATGGAGAGTCCGAGGACCGTGAGACCGATTCCCTGATAGGAGTCTTCCCCGAGCACGACCGACAGGTGGCTTAAGAAGAGCAGCCCGCTCATCTTCGTGTGGTCGAAATGGGTCTTGGGCAGATCGGATTTAAGAGGGCGGTCCAGCTCGAAGGCGATGCGAAGATTCGTGAATCGCACCGGGGTCGTGCAGGATACGAGCGGCAGGCAGTACGTGCTGTCCGGATTCAGATGGAATTCGAGCACGATGCGTTTTCCGCCTTTCTTTCCTTCGGCCGATCCGGAAATGACGTAGTTCGCGAACGAATGCGGGCCGAACCAGCAGCAGATGTCGTCCCTCGTCATGGCGTACGGCAGGGTGAAGGAACGTGGGCGGATGCCCATCTCGTCGCTCAGAGAAGAAATCTCGCTGAAGGCGTCTTCAATCTCGTATTCGTCCATGACGTCCTCGGTCTCCTCGTCGCGCACCTGGAAGAAGTAGACTCCGAGGATGAGGCAGCCGAGCCTGTAAGCCTGGTTGTCCCGGTTATTCCCCGCATAGGCGTATCTTCCGAGCCGGAGCAGATACGGTCCGAGGAAGAAAGTGTCCTTCTCGTAATAGGCTTTCCTCACGACGTCCCCGAAATTGGACTGGATGAGAAATACGGCTTCTTTTTCGTCTTTGCGGACGAAATAGCCGTTCCAGTACATGTCGCCAAGCTTGCAGAACGCCTCGAGGTCGTTGTGGTCGGCGGCGTAGGAGTAGCAGCGGAAAGCCGAAGCGAAATCCGGGCCTTTCGGGTCCTCAATCAGGTTGCAGTAATAGATGTCCCCGGCATAAAGGTAACCGAGGTACTCCCCGCATTCGCCGGCGCGGAGATAATATTTCAGACTTTCCTTATAGGAACGGACGACCCCGTAGACAGGATTCTTCCCTTTTCCGAAGTACATGTCCCCGAGGGCGATCATCGATTCGGTGTCCCCGTTCGAGGCGAAATTGACCAGGTAGCTATTGAGCGCCGCCTGTTCGTCCTTGTTCAGGACGGCTTTCTCGTGCAGGATGGACGCGACATAGACCTGTTCGTCGTAGGTGAGGTCCCACTCCGAGACGGGCTTCTTCGCATTGGCGGCGTAACGATCGAAATCCTTCAGGACGAGCTGGCACTGATAGGCGAGCGACTGGGGCGGAATGGAGAAGACGCCGGAAGCGCTCGGACTGTAGGACTGCATCACTTCTTTCGCGAGCAGGCTCAGATCGCGCAGGATCATGTCGTCCTCGCCGGCGTCGTTGGGCTTGCGGATCTTGATGTCCAAGATCGCCACGAAGGTCAAAAAAGAGGCAAAATCGTCCACGGAAACCGACTGGGTCGCGGCATACCCGACCCAAGTCCTGAAGGAATCCTTATAGACGTAATCGAGATGCTTCGGATCCGAAGAAGGATCGAGGCGGAAATGCACCGACCCGTCCGCGTAAAGATACGCGATTCCCGGAATCGGAACGTATTTCTCGAGAAGATTCTGAATGGAAACAGGCGAAATGGTGAAGTAATTCATATACCTTATTATAAATAAAAAGCGGCCCTGAAGGAACAGGGTCGCCAGAACGGCTTGGGAAAGTTATTCCTTGATGAGTTCGACGCCGTGGGAAGTGCCGATACGGGTTGCGCCGGCCGCGATGTAAGCCTTGAATTCTTCCGGAGTACGGATACCGCCCGAGGCCTTGATCTTCGGGAAGTCGCCGCAGGCCTTCTTCATGACTTCGACCGCGTGGAGGCTCGCGCCGCCCTTCGGATCGAAACCGGTAGAGGTCTTGACGAAGTCCGCGCCCGCTTCCTTGCAGAGCTGGCAGGCCTTGACGATCTCGTCGTCGGTCAGTTCGCAGGTCTCGAGGATGACCTTGAGAATCTTCGAACCGCAGGTTCTTCTGAGGCGTCCCAGTTCGTAGGAGATGCGTTCGTACTGCTGATCCTTCAGCCAGGCGATGTTGATGACGGTGTCGATTTCATCTGCGCCGGAGAAAATCGCTTCCTTAGCTTCCTCGACTTTGCCGATGGTGGACATCTGTCCTAACGGGAATCCGACGACGGTCGTGACGTGGACCGTGGATCCCGGAACGTGGACCAGAGAAGCGGCCAGCGGGACATAGGCGGAATTGACGCAGACGGAGGCGAAGTCGTATTTCAGAGCTTCTTCGCAGAGCTTGCGAATCTGTGATTCCGTGGCGACGTTCGAAAGTAAGGTGTGATCGATGTACTTGGATAATTTCATAGTAAAAATGTTAAATCCTTTCCTTGATTATATGTTAACTGTCCGGCCGGTAAAGTTCCACCGGTTCCCGTTTTAAGTCGGTTTCCGAATTTGATTTTTAGTACAAACGCACAATATCGTCCAAAGAATCTTCTCTCCGTCACGGGCCGTCTGTATTCGCCGTCCTCCCGCCGGGGTCTTTTTCTTTCTCCTTAGTCGAAAGCCTACGCGCGCACGCGATATTTTCTTCTTTTTTATTTGCTTTCGCTTTGCGTGTTATGGTATGCTTTTAAGGCTACGAAAGGAGTTTCTACACCATGGCACAGATTAAGTCCCAGATGAAGAGAATCAAGACCAACGAAAAAGCGCGTCAGGCGAATGTCTCCCGCCGTTCGCAGATGAGAACCGCGATTAAGGCCACGAAGGCTGCGGTCGCTGCCAACAATTACGCGGAAGCCCTCGAGTTATCGAAGAAAGCGGAAGCTTTGATTGATCACGCGAGGCAGGACGGAATCCTGAAGTTAAACAGCGCCGCCCGCAAGAAGTCCCAGCTTATGTCGTTAGTCGCTTCCATCAAACCCGCCGAAAAAGCGGAAGAAGCCGCGAAGTAAGTCGGATTTCCCATCCATCGAACTTCAAAAGAAAGAGCTGCCGGACAGAAATCCGGCAGCTTTTTTCGCACTTTATTAACTCTAAGCTTCCCGCGCGGCCCTATCTCCTGCGGAGGTAGTTCCTGCGGAAGTTCACCAGGTACAGTTCGAGCCGCGTGTCCGCGTCGTCGAGGCTATATTTGATGCTGTCCTCGATTTTCCCGAGATCCGCCATCATCTTCAGGAGGTTATGCGAAGAGAGGTTCCCGATGTCGTTGCGCGAGTAACGGACCCTCGTCGGGGAGCAGGACAGAATCTTGGAGATGTCCATGTCGTTCTTCCTCTGTTCCTTCAGATAAGCCACTTCGTAGAAGAAGCGGAGCTGCGAAGCGAAGATGGCGATGAGGTAGACGGCGTCGACGTTGGATTTCCTTAAATCTCGGTACGAGCGCAAAGCGTTATCCGTATCGCCCTTGAACAGGTACGAAACGACGGAAAAAACAGAATCCTCGACCGACGGGGCGAGAAGAGCCTTTACGTCCTCGAGACGGATGTTCGGCGTATAGCAGATGAGCTTGTCGAGGGAGTTCTTGAGCAACAGCCAACCTCCCGGGCAGCGCGAAACGGCTTCCAGCATCGCTTCGTGGGAAATGTTCGCCTTCCGTTCCCCCACGTAACGGAGGCCTTTCTGGGCGAGTTCCTCCGGGCGCAAAGCGTCCTGCGAAGTGACGTCGGCGTATTTTTTCAGAGCTTTTACCGCCGAGTTGGTCTTTTCGCCTTTGAGTTTGCCCCTGCCGATGAAGTACAGGTCGCAGTCCGGATTCGGGTGCATGACGTACTCGGCCAGCGCGGCATAGTCCTGCTTGCTTTCCCAGGTCTTGGGGGCGTTGTCCATGTCGGACGCCAAAAAGTAGGCGTTGTCGATGAGGATGCACTTTTTGGCCGCGCCGAAAGAAATGGTCTCGGCGGATTCGACGATGTCCTGGACCAAATCGTTGTAACAGTCGAACGAGTCGTAATTGAACTCGTCGACGGTCCCCAGATCTTTCCGGATGGCCTCTTTCGCCTCTTCCTTCAGCAGTCCGACGTCGTCTCCGAGCAGGACTTTGATCATGCCTTAGAATTCCTTGATCTTTTCGACCGGATACATCGGTTCGTCGGTGACTTCGACCTTTTCGATGACGACGTCGTCGTACGGATGGTCGTTGGGATCGGTGCGGACGGACGCAATCTTGTCGAGGACGTCGAATCCGTCGACGAGCGTCCCGAAGGCCGCGTATTCCCCGTCGAGGTAATGCGCCGGCTTATGCATGATGAAGAACTGGGACGAGGCGGAATCCTTGACCATGGTACGGGCCATAGAAATCACGCCGCGTTCGTGCTTCAGAGAATTCTTCACGCCGTTGGAATCGAAGTCCCCGCGGATGGTGTAGTCGAGGTAGCGTCCTTTCTCTTCCCCGTCGCCGCCCTGGATCATGAATCCTTTGATGATGCGGTGGAAGATGAGCCCATCGTAAAAGCCGGAATCGGCGAGCTGGACGAAGTTCGCGGCGGTGTTCTTCGCCCCGTCGTCGTAGTCCATCTTCAGCGTCATCGTGCCGAAATTCTTGACTGTAATCTTGACCATAAAATTTATATTCCTTTCTGTATTAATGAAGTTTATTTCAGAATTTCCCCGGTGAAGTTCGGGGTTCCGTTGTTGAAGTCAAGGGCGGACATGACTTTCTTCCCAGGCTTCTGGAGCAGTTCGAGGCGAACCTGCCCTTTCTCAAGCTGGAGGACGATGTCCTTCTTCCGGGCGAGGACGACCGTCCCGGCCGGAGCTTCGACATTGGAGCTATAGACGCTGGCCTTATAAATCTTCAGGAGGCTTCCGTCGGCGCGGGTGAGATTCGCTCCCGGGACATCCGCGAGCGCGCGGACGTGGTTCACGAACTGGACCGGGTCGGTCAGAGCCAGGTGTTCCTGTTCCTTCTTGATGGACGGGCAGAAGGTGACCTTGCTTTCGTCCTGTTTCACGCCGGTCAGTTTTCCTTCGAAGTAGAGCGGGAGATACTGGACGGCCATCTTCAGGGCGAGCTCCTGGGTCTTGACACAGAGGGAGGAATAGTTGTCTTCAGGAGAAAGCGGAATCTTCTCGACCGCGTATACGTCTCCGGCGTCCATGGCCTTGACCATTTCCATGAGGGAGATCCCGGTCTCGGTTTCGCCGTTATAAAGGGCGTACTGAAGCGGGGCGGCCCCGCGGTATTTCGGAAGCAAGGAGCCGTGGAAGTTCAGCGGCTTGAATTTGGATAAACCGAGAATCGTCTCGGAGATGATCTGACCGTAGGCGAAGGTGAGAAGCAAATCCGGCTTCAAATCGTACAGGAAATCGAAATCCTTATTGAGGCGGTGCGGTTTGTAGCACGGGATGGAGAGCTCCGCAGCTTTTTTGGCGACCGGGGAAGGAGTGAGAAGCATCTTCCGCCCGCTCGGCTTATCTTCCTGCGTGATGACTCCGACGATATGAAAGCCGTTTTTGACCATGCCGTCGAGGAGGTAGGCCGACATTTCCGGCGTTCCTAAGAAAACGATGCGATGTGAATCCGACATAAAAAAACCTTTCTGCGTTCAACTTATTATAAGCGGAGAAAGAGGAGAATTCATTAAGGAACAGGGCGGATTTGTGCTACCATCTTCTCGGAGGGGAGAAGAGAAAGACTGGAATTATGAAATGGACTTTGAAGAAAGTAATTAAAGAGACGGATCATCCGTTCCTAAACTTCTACACGCTCGATTACGACGTCGAGAAGGAAGACGGCCACCACGATTACAGGTATTACATGGCTTCGAGAAGGGACGAGAAGAGCCTTCTGCCGATCACGCATTCGCGAAGGGCGGACGGAATCCTGATTCCGCTCTACTACGTCGACCCGAAAACCGGGGAAATTTCGATCGTCATCACGAGCCAGTTCCGTCCGCCGATGGGGGACTACGTCAATTCCTTCGTCGCGGGCCTGCTCGATCCGGGAGACAAGGATCTGTTCGATACCGCGCGGAGAGAGGCGAAAGAGGAGATCGGCGCGGAGATTACCGATTTGGAACTGCTTGCCCCGGCTTCCCCGACTTCTTCGGGAATGTCGGACGAGATCAACGCGTGCGTGTTGGGTCGCATCGTGGATTTCAAGGATAAGAAGCTCGAGGAATTCGAGGACATCGGTTATAAGCTCGTCCCGCTCGATAAAGCGGTGGAGCTTCTGAAGGACCCGAAGTATTTCTTCCCGCTCCAGATCCGGATGGTGATTCTGTATCTGAGCTACCGCCTGAAGGAACAGAAGAAGTAAAAAAGAACGAGAAAGCGCGGGCAGGAAGGTTTTCTTCCGTGACCCGCGTTTTTTGATGAATTCCCCGAGAGAAAGGAGTGAAGAAACCCGGGGAAAGGATTTTTACGTTTGAGGGGCGTCCTACGCCCCGAAACGCCTGACGCGTCTCGGAGCTTCCTTGGTCCGCTGACGCGGAAGAAGGCAATCTTCCAATAGGCTTTGGATTGAGTAAGGAAAAACCGAAGGGGAATCAACGGAAATCTTTCACGTGGCGGAACATCGCCCTGCCCTTTTCGAGGATGTTGATGGCGGCGTTCACGTCCCGGTCCATGCTCATCCCGCAACGGGGACAGCGGTAGGTCCTTTCGGTGAGGGACAGACTGTTGTTGATGTGCCCGCAGTTCGAGCAGCGTTTGGAACTCGGATAATAGCGCGGGACCTTGACGAGGGTCTTGCCCTTGAGGGCGGCCTTGTAGGACAGGTACTCGATAAATTCCCGGTAGGCCTGGTTATAGACGTTCCTGGCGTAGCTCTTCCTGGTCCGGCTCATCTCGATGAGATCGAGATCTTCGACGCAGATGACGTCGTAGTGTTCCCATAAATATGTTGTGAGGCGCTGGAGATAATCCCTCCTCTGGGCGGCGGAATGCTCGTAGATCCTGGCGATCTGCATGCGTTTCTTCTCGTAGTTCTTCCCGTTCTTCTTCATACGGGAGATACTGATTTCCATCTTCTTGATCCTCACGACGGATTCTTCGAGAAAATTAGGGTATTTCAGCCTTCTTCCGAGCGAATCGATAAAGAAGTACGGCATGGAGTAGTCGAGGCCCAAAAAGCGTTTGGGAGAGGAGAGTGGCGGTTCGGGCGTGACGTAGAACAGCAGGGAGATGTAATATTCCCCGGTCTTGGTCTTGGTGACCGTGAAGTTGATCGGTCTCCGTTTCTCCGGGAATTCCCTATGGAGGATGATGAGGATGTTCGGAATGCCGGCGATGTCGGCGAACGGTTCGTGCAGGCGGAAGGAAGAAGGCTCGCTGTAACAGGTGAAGCTCCCTCTTTTGTCATCCCTGTGGAAATGCAGAGTTTCGGCTTCGTGGTGGTTCAAGGTGAAGCGGAAGCTCTTGAGGACGTTCTCCCGGATGGACAGAGGGAGGCCTGTGAAATCGGGCTCTGGCCTTTCTTCGGAAGGGACTTTTTTCTTTTCTTTCTTCAGCTCCCCGCTTAGCAGGCGGTTCCAAAGGTACCGCGTCTGGACGAAAATGTTTTCCAACCGTTCCTTCTGTTCGGTCGAAGGGCAGATCCTGTATTTGTACGATAGATAGTGGGCCATACTTTCTCCTTCACTGATATATAGACCGGAAGGAAAGGAAAATTCGGAATCAGTCGAAGACATTTATTTTGAAATGAAATTCTCTGAATGGAAATTCCTGTCTTTAAGGACATTTTTACAATCCGTTTTCAGAGAAAGAAGTGGTTTCTTTACGGAGATATCCTATATAATTCAGATAGTATGGGCATCGAAAACAGAATTATCCGCCTTCCGAGCATGATCAACGTGCGTTCCCTGACGGGGATGGACGCGGACGGCGGAAAGAAAATCAAGGCCGGGAAGTTCATCCGTTCGCCGGCGTTATCGAAGATTTCGGAAGAAGATTTGAATCTTCTGTATGAGAAGTACGGTCTGAGGATCGACGTGGACTTCCGGAACAACGTGGAGGCCGAGACCGCTCCCGACCGCCTGTACGGAAAACCGATTCGCTACGTCTTCAATCCAGTGACGGACGCGAAGAGTATGGGAATGACCCATGAGTCCGAACAGGACGAACTCTCTTCCTTAACAGGGTTCGTGAAGCTGCAGATGCAGAAAGAGGACCGCGGGATCGCGTATATGTCGGACCTGTACAGGAATTTCATCCGGAAAGACACGGCGCTGAACGCATACAGGATTTTCCTGAGGGAATGTCTGAAACCGCACGAAGGGGCGATTCTGTTCCACTGCTCGGTCGGAAAGGACCGGGCGGGGATGGGTGCGTTCTTTCTGGAAAAAGTATTGGGCGTCCAGGATGAGGAAATCCTGGAAGACTATCTTTATACGAACGTGGAGATGAAGGAGCAGCACGCGAGGATGTGCGATTACCTCCAGGGAGTGCTGCCTTATCCGGACGGCTGCCTCACGTATCGGAACCTCTATTCGGTGAACCGGGAGTTCTTAAACGCGTTGCTCGAAGAAATCGAAAGGAGATACGGCTCGTTCGAGCAGTTCGTTTCCGCAGGCCTCGGGCTGAGCAAACAGAATGTCGAAGAACTCAGGAATCTCTATCTCGAGTAATCCGTATCCTTGTTCAATCTGGATAAAGAAACGGCAAGAAGGACGGCAGGTATCGCGGCGGGAAGACCTCAAACGTACGCGTATACCAATGGAGACAGGGCCGGGCGCGGAAAAATGAAAGAGAACTTCGAAACCCGTAAATTTCCTGTTGATTTTTGAAAGGCAAGGCTTTAGTATAAATAAGCGCCGCGGTCATGGCGGAATTGGTATACGCGTACGTTTGAGGGGCGTATGGGTCTCCCGTGAGAGTTCGAGTCTCTCTGACCGCACCAGTTAGACAAAAAAGCCCGATTTAAGGGCTTTTTTCATTTATTACGGCGCATATCGGCGCTCTTTTTTAACTGATGGACTTCTTATAGAAGGCTTCCATCTTATCGACCGCTTCGCTAGCCGTCACCGGATAGAGATGTGAGTAGATGCGATAAGTAATCTCCGGGGAGGAGTGCCCGCAGAGTTTACTAATGACTCCAATTGGAATGCCAGCATTGATGAGCATAGATGCAAAGCTGTGTCTTAGATCGTGGATGCGGATGTGCGGGATACCGGCTTCCTTCTCCAGAAGGTTTTTATACTTCTCCAAAGTCGTGTTAGGCATAGGAGAGGCTCCGTACACCAAATAAACGTCCTTCCCGAAGTGCGGGAGAGGGAGGATATTCTCTTGGATGTGCTCACGTAGGATCTTCGCTAGCTCCTGACAGACCGGCACATCACGAACGGAAGACTTATTTTTGGGGTTCGTGATGAGATAGTGGCCGAGACCCAATTGCTGGGTCACGGACTTTGTGATGCTTAGATACGGATGGTCTCCATCATGGAAATCATCCACCAGAAGTGCGTTCGCCTCTCCCTTCCGCAGTCCACAGAAGTACATGATTGAGATGATCACCTTCGTGGCCTGATACGCCATATAGGTCCCGGAGGACTTCTCCAGAAAAGACAGTTCCTTGTCTGCAGCCAGGATAAAACGCCGGTACTCCTCCGGGGTCCAATAATGGAGAGTCTCTTCTTGGGTGACGGCGTTTGGATTCTCCGTAAAGCGGCCCGCCTTCTCCAGAGAGCCGTTATAGAGGTTATATTCCTTCTTTGCGTAGGAAAAAATCACACGCAAGGCGGAAAATGCGTGATTTAGGTAAATGGTCTTATAGCCTTTCGCACGCATCTCCGACTTCCATTCCTCGACATCTCCGGATGTGATTTTTAAAAAAACACGGTCTTTAAAAAAAGCGGACAGATGGAGACGGTAGAAGTTGTTGTAGCCTCTCCAGGTGGTTAACCGGATCTTCTCCTTACTTCGTTTGAGATAGTCCTCGGCGATCGTGCCGAATAATACACCGGACATGGAGAAACGGTCCGTGCTGGCCAACATCAGAGCTTCTTTCTGAATGGCTTCCTTCCTGGTCTTTGCGGAGGAATATCTCCGCTGCTTTTTCCCGGCGCTGTCGGTATAGCTGATGACGACTCTCCACTTGCCGTCCTTTCTCTTGTAGCATGCCATAAGAGACCCCTCTATTTAGTCGGGAAGTCAACATTCAGAGTCACTTCGTCTTGCTGCAAG